>JBFWQN010000386.1:0-5536 GCA_050249405.1 Hyphomicrobiaceae bacterium
TAGGTGTCGAGGAGGGCACGATCCACGCCGGCGATGGCCAGCATGACACCGGTGACGCCACCGACCGTGAACAGGCAGAAGAAGCCGAAGGCCCAGACCATCGGCACCGAGAAGCGGATCGAGCCGCCCCACATCGTGGCGATCCACGAGAAGATCTTCACGCCCGTCGGCACGGCGATGACCATCGTCGCGAACACGAAGTAGGCCTGCGTGTTCACGCCCATGCCGGACGTGTACATGTGGTGGGCCCACACGATGAAGCCGACGAGGCCGATGGCCACCATCGCGTAGGCCATCCCGAGATAGCCGAACACCGGCTTGCGCGAGAACGTGGACACGACGTGGCTGATCATGCCGAAGCCCGGCAGGATCAGAATGTAGACCTCAGGGTGTCCGAAGAACCAGAACAAGTGCTGGTAGAGAAGCGGATCGCCACCGCCGGCCGCCGAGAAGAACGTCGTGCCGAAGTTGCGGTCCGTGAGCAGCATGGTGATCGCACCCGCGAGGACGGGCAGCGAGAGCAGCAGCAGGAACGCGGTGATCAGCACCGACCACACGAACAGCGGCATCTTGTGCAGCGTCATGCCCGGCGCGCGCATATTGAAGATGGTGGTGATGAAGTTGATGGCGCCGAGGATGGACGAGGCACCCGCGATGTGCAGGGCGAGGATGGCGAAGTCGACCGCGGGGCCGGGATGGCCAACGGTCGAGAGCGGTGCGTAGACCGTCCAGCCGCTGCCCGCGCCGCAACCCGACATGTCGCTCGGCACGATGCAGGTGCCGGCCCCCTCGACGAACATCGAGATGACCAGCAGTGCCAGCGCAGCCGGAAGCAGCCAGAACGAGATGTTGTTCATGCGCGGGAAGGCCATGTCCGGCGCGCCGATCATCAGTGGCACGAACCAGTTGCCGAAACCGCCGATCATCGCCGGCATGACCATGAAGAACACCATGATCAGGCCGTGTCCCGTCACGTAGACGTTGAACAGGTGGGAGCTGGAGAAATACTGCATTCCCGGCTCGGCGAGCTCGAGACGCATCATCACCGACAGGAAGCCGCCGATCACCCCCGCCACCATGGCGAAGATGAGGTACATCGTGCCGATGTCCTTGTGGTTGGTCGAGAACAGCCAGCGGCCGGGGCCGTAGGGTGAGTGCTCGTGGTCGTCGTGTGCTGCGTGCGCGCTGCCGGCCATATTTCGTCGCCTCGTCTGCAGAGCCTTATTGGATCAACGTCGGCAGAGATGCGAGGCCAAGCCCCGCGCCTCGCCGCTCAAATCGTCACTTGCCGGCCGCCACCACGGTGGTCGCATCGATCGAGGCGACCTTGCCCTTGGAATGCTCTTGCGCCGCCTTCTCGATGATTTCCTTGGCGCGCTTGCGCTGGCGGCCCTTCATGGCCTCGGTCCACTGCTGGAACACCTCCGGCTTCACGACACGCACGGCGATGGGCATGAAAGCATGGTCCTTGCCGCACAGCTCGGAGCACTGGCCGTAGAACACACCTTCCTGCCGGGCACGGAACCATGTGGCCGTCGTGCGCCCGGGCACGGCATCGACCTTGGACCCGAACGACGGCACGGTCCAGTTGTGGATGACGTCGCTGGCGGTGATCAGCACGTGCACCACCTTGCCCACAGGCACGACCACCTCGTTGTCGACGGCGAGCAGCCGCGGCGCATCGATGCCCTTCTTGATCAGCTCGCCCCGCTCGTCGTTGTTGAGCATGATCGAGGTGAAGTTGAAGTTGCCGTAGTCGGGATAGTGATAGGTCCAGTTCCACTGGTTGCCGGTCGCCTTCAGCGTGAGATCCGCCTTGGGATAGGTGTACTGGGCGAACAGCAGCTTGAACGACGGCACGGCGATGCCGACCAGGATGAACACCGGAATGATGGTCCACGCCACCTCCAGCCCCGTGTGATGGGTGACCTTGGATGGCGTCGGATTCGCCTTCTCGTTGAAGCGCCAGACGACGATCGCCAGAAGGATCAGCACGAAGATCGCGATGGCGATGATGACGATGTTGACGCCGTCGTGAAACGCGTGGATCGAGTCGGAGATATCGGTCGCCGCTCCCTGCATCCCCACCTGCCAGGGAGACGGCTGCCCCGTCCCCGCCAGCGCGGGCGTGGCCAGCATTGCCAGCGCCGCTGCCACGCCGATCGTCGGGCCGCTCAATGCCTTCCGGAGCCTTGTCATCATCCCGCTGTCCTCGACCTGCCGTCCGAATCGCGAAGCATGCCAGCTTGGCCGCATGCTGAATTTTGCGGCGCCCCGCCGCATCGGCGAATGTCCTGGGTGTGCCGCATCCGCGGGCTTGCCATGGCGCCGACGAAGTTTCCGCATGCCACGCCGCCGAGCCTGCCGCAACAGGCAGCATCGACGCGGCGCGACCCATCCCCTGTGGCCAAGCGCCCCGCGCCACCAACGCCAGCGTCGAGCAAGACCAGAGCGTGTGCTTCTGCAGCCCATTCACCCGCATTCTGCCTAGCAAGTGAGCACATCGCGCGGAGCCTTCTCAAGCTCGTGGCGCTGCGGCATATTTGCCTTCATCTCACGTCGAGAAAATGCAGCGCGCGCAGCTGGCTCGACGGCACTTCGTGCGATTGGTCCTGCTCCGGTAGCGGGCCGCACTTCGGCCTCAATCGTTGCCGATCAGGACGCAGGCTCGTCGTGCGATAGCCATGGGACGGCTTGTGCGGCGCGCGCTCGGCAAACCGGGACGCAGGCTCGCCGAGCGGCGGCGGCGCTGCACGCGACGATGGAACGCAGCGGCCGGGCGTGCGATTGTCCGTTGCAGCGACCGCGAAGTGGCGGATGGGAGTGGAGCTTGAAGGCAGAGGCGATGCTCGGGCCTGGGGCGTGCCGTCCGGCGCGCAACCCGCGGTGGGTCAAGCCGATGGTGAGCGCTCTCACACGCCTCGCCGCCGGAGCGGCGCTGCTGACCGCTTTGCTTCCGGCCGCGGCGCCGGCCCAGACCGGAACCGTGAAGGCGCAACATGGCGATTGGCAGGTGGTGTGCAAGCCGCCGCCGCCGGGTGCGCGCAGCGAGATTTGCGCGCTCGTGCAGAGCGTCACGGCCGAGGACCGCAACAACGTCGGCCTCACCGTCTATTTTCAAATGTTCTCCAACGGCACGCGCGTGCTGCGTGTCTTCGCGCCGCTCGGTGTCCTGCTGCCACCGGGGCTCGGCCTGAAGATCGACGATCGCGACGTGGGCAACGCCCCGTTCCTGAGGTGCCAGAGCTTCGCTTGCTACGCGCAGGTCGTTGCCGAGGATAAGCTCGTGGAGCAGCTCACGAAGGGCAAGACTGCGGTTTTCATCATTTTCCAGACGGAAGAGGCCGGAATCGGCATTCCGATCTCTCTCAATGGCTTTTCGCAGGCGCTCGCGGTGTTGCGCTAGCGCTCTGACACCGGGGGGTGTGTGGGCTCGTCCACGGCTGGTCGAACGGTCGTGGCTCCGAGCAGCGCGCCTGCCGCAGGGCAGGTACGCCATGCGGCAAGGATGCGGGCACGTTCGAGCGCCCGCGCTTTGCCATCTTGTAGCGGTAGCCTCCTCGGGCTGGTGGAAAGCAGTTGGGTCGGGAGTTCGGTATGGGACCGGGAGCACCTCGTCCAGGCGGGCCGCCGGCGGAGACGATCGCCGAGCGGCGCATGCGGCGGCTGAACGCGTTCCCTCAGCCCTATCGCAAGTACATCGCCGGACTCACCTCCTGCGCGCCGGCCGTGGAGGATCTTGCAGATTCTTTCCCGGCGCTGCTGTTCGCGCTCGCCACCGGCTACAGCAATGTGCGCCGGCGGCAGGCCGCCTTCGAGGCCATCGTGTCGGGCCATCCGCTGAAATCGGCGGCGACCTGCCTCGCATTGCCGTTGTGGCTGCGACGCCTCCCCCCGCAGGCTTTCGTGCAACCGCTACCCTCCCTGCCACAGGATGACGAGTTCGCGGCAGCGGCCCTCAACCGGGTGCCGGATAGCCCACGGGATGCGGCGGTGTGGTTCGAGCGGATGGTGGTCGGCCATCGCCTCGCCGGGCGCGACTTCGCGCTCTGGTGCATGCGGGAGCCGCGGCTCCTGCCGCCTCATACGAGCGACGAGGACATGCAGTGGCTGCTGGCGTGGGCATGGACGAGCCTCGCGCCGAGCTTCGCCGGCCATGCCCTGCTGCGCGGCGCCTGGTCCCCGGCCATCGGCTGGAAACGGGCTCGCGACGAGGTGGCCATCTGGAGAAAGCGCATCGACCTCGTCGGTGCGCTCGCCGGCCCGATGCGCGACAGCTGGCTCGGCAACGCCTCGATCTCCGGCTACGACATCGTGGCACTGCGCACGGTCGAGGACTTCGTGAACGAAAGCATCGCGATGGAGAACTGTCTCGACCAGTACGCCGCCCACCTCGCCTACGGCCGCGTTCGCATCTTCAGCGTGCGCAAGGACGGCCGACCGGTGGCGGACGTCGAGGTGACGCTGAAGCCGGACGACATCAATGCGCCCTGCATCTCGCAGATCCGGGGGCCGCGCAACCGGCGCGCACCGCCAGCCGTCTGGCAGGCGGTGCATGCATGGCTCGCTGGGCAGGCATTCCGCCCCCTCGACACCTCACCCACACCCGCCGTGGCAACCCGGGAGGCGTTCCGGCGCTTCTGGGAGCCCTATGTCGAGGCTGCCGAGGGTGCCGGCCTGCCACCGCACGTGCTCGCGCGGGTCCTCGGCCGCGATGCGAGGCGGGCGAAGCCCCACGATATGGTTGCAGCGCCCGTCATGCGCGAGGCACCTGTCCTGCTCGACGAGGAGGCCCCACCGACAGTGCCGCGAGCGCGCGAGCGCGCGCCCACGGGCCTGGCCGACCGTGCCGATCTCGCCCTCGCCGTCGTCGCGGCGCGACGCACCCGGATCGACGAGTAGAGACGCCGCTCAGTCGAACAGCGCCAGATCGACGACGTCGCCCATCCGGATGTAGCCGGCATCGCTCGGATGCAGGTGATCGCCGTTGTCGTAAATGGGCAGCATCCGACTTGGATGGTCGGGATCGCGCAGCGCGAGGTCGAAATCGACGACGGCGTCGAATGCGCCGGACGTTCGCAGCCAGGCATTGACGGCGACGCGCTTGGCCTCGCCCTCGGGAGTCCAGGCGCCGGCCATGAACGTCTCGTTCTCGAAAGGCGGCAGCGTGCCGCCCAACATCTTGATGCCGCGGTCGCGACCGCGCAGAGCCATCTGTGCGAGACCGGCGATCATCTCCTCGGCCGTGACCACCTCCTCGGCGAGCCTGCGCCGGTTACGGATGTCGTTGATGCCGAGCAGCACGATGGCGTGTGTGACACCCGGCTGCGACAGCACATCGCGATCGAGGCGCCTGACCCCGCAGTCGCCGCGGACGTCGTGCAGGATGCGGTTGCCGCCAAGGCCCTGGTTCATGACCCCGAGCAGGCGTCCGCCACGCGCGACGATGCGCCGGGCGAGTTGGTCGGGATAGCGGGCGAAGGCGTCGTAGGTCGAGATGTTGCCGTCGGTGATCGAGTCGCCGAGCGCCACGATG
>JBFWQN010000387.1:0-5522 GCA_050249405.1 Hyphomicrobiaceae bacterium
GCATGGTGACCAAGGGCGAGGTCGTGGCGCGCTCGGGCAAGGTGATCAAGGTCGAGGTGGATACGATCTGCGTCCACGGCGACAACCCGACGTCGGTCGAGGTGGCGAAGGCCGTCCGGGCCGCGCTCGATGCCGCGGGCATCGAGGTAGTGGCGCTCCCGGAGCTGATGGGCTCGCTCTGAGGGGGCGAAGCGCTGGCCTGCGAGCCGGACGACTTGGCCGACAATCCGACGCGAGGAGAGGCATCGTGGCTGCAGCATTCAAGCCGCTGGAAGGCGTGAAGGTGGTGGACGTCAGCCACGTCATCGCGGGGCCGTTCGCGACGTTCCATCTGGCGCAGATGGGTGCGGACGTTCTGAAAATCGAAAGCCTGGCGGGCGACGTCATGCGACGCGGCGTGCGAGGCGCCAAGGCGTTCGTCGCGCTCAATGCGGGCAAGCGGAAGTCGCGGATCGACCTCGCCACGCCCGAGGGCCTGGCCAGGGTGAAGGCCGAGGTGGCCGGCGCCGACGTGCTCGTCGACAATTTGCGGCCAGGCGCGTCGGAGCGGCTGGGGCTCGGCTGGGAGGCGATGAAGGCGATCAACCCGCGCCTCGTCTACTGCTCGATCTCGGGGTTCGGACGAGATACGGGCCGCTCGGCCTACGATCACGTGGTGCAGGCCGCGACCGGCATGACGCTCGCCTCGGGAGCCGAAGGCGATCCGCCGATGAAGATCGGGTTCCCGCTGATCGACGCGGGCGCCGGCATCATCGCCGCGCTGGCCATCGTCGCCGGGCTGCGTGAGCGCGACCGGCGAGGGGAAGGCATGCTGCTCGACGTGTCGATGGCGGGGGCGGCGCTGCAACTCATGTATCCGCTGACGTGCGATGCGCTGACCGACGGCATCCGGCCGGTCAGGCAGGGCAGCCAGGCGTTCTCGGGCAGCCCGGCGGCGGACCTGTTCCCGACACGGGAGGGCGGCCAGATCGCGTTCGCAGCCAACACGCCGCGGCAGTTCCTGGCGCTTCTCGACGTGCTGGGTTTGTCGGGGCTGGGCGCGGACCCGGTGCTGTTCGATCCGCCGCTTTCGGCAAGCCAGCCGGCGGCCTTCCTCAAGTCACTCGACCCGGCGGCCGTCAAGGCGCGGCTCGCGGCGGCGACAGCCTCGATGGATGGAGCGGAGATCGAGCGGCGGTGCCTCGCCGCGAAAGTGCCGGCGGCGCTGGTGCGTCCCCTCGACGTGTTCGCGCGGGAGGCGGCGGCGAGGGGCGAGATCGAGACGACTGTGCTCGACGACGAAGGCACGCAGGTCATCTCACCGGGGCTCGGGTTCAAGGTCCGCTGATCCGATAAGTCGCGACGCCCGTTGGCTTCGTCGCGAAAGCCTGCTTAGCTCTCGGCGACCCAAGACTGGCTTCAATCGGCTCCGCGGGGGCGCTCCGCCGCCCAGGGCCTCAACTCGTCCGGAACCGACAATGTCCGACACCAAGCCTACAATCGCCGTGATCGGCGGCACCGGAGACCTCGGCACGGGGCTCGCCCGCCGCTGGGCCAAGGCCGGATATCCGCTCGTGATCGGCTCGCGCGAGGCAGTGAAGGCGGAGGCCGCCGCGGAAGCACTGGCCGCGCTCGCCACGGGTGCGAAGCCGCGGGGCATGGCCAACCGGCAGGCGGCGGAGGCCGGCGAGATTGTGGTGCTGACCGTGCCGTTCGCGACGGCGCCGGCCGTGCTGGACGACATCAAGGCGGCCGTGCAGGGCAAGCTCTTCTGCGACACCACCGTGCCGCTGATGCCGCCGCGTGTCGCCCGCGTGCAGCTGCCCCCCGAGGGGTGCGCCGCGCTGTTGGCACAGAAGCGGCTCGGCGAAGGCGTGCGCGTCGTCTCGGCTTTCCACAATGTCGCCGCGCACAAGCTGGAGCAGGTCGACCTCGCGCTCGATTGCGACGTGCTCGTGTTCGGCGACAAGGCCGAGGATCGCGAGCCGGTGATCAAGCTCGCCGAGGCGCTGGGCGTGCGCGGGCTCCATGCGGGGCCGCTCGCCAACTCGGCCGCGGCGGAGGCCCTGACCTCGGTGATCATCGGGATCAACCGGACCTACAAGGTGGACGGTGCCTCGATCCGGATCACGGGGTTCGGAGGCAAGAGCTGAGCGAGCCACGAGGGCGGCGTTGCGGCTTGAAGCACAAGGCCGCGAGGATCGGCTTGAACTCGGGCACACACGTTCGAAGCCAGCTCCCAAGCAACCGCGGGTGCCCGTCTCTGCGGGCGTGACGACAAGAAGGCTGAAAGCTCAGAATGACGACTCCCGCGCTCAGCATCTGGCCGTTGCCCGGGCTCCCGCGAGTCAAGCCGGGCGACGATCTCGCGGGACTGCTGATCGAGGGCCTCGGGCGGGCGGGTGTGGTGCCGGCTTCGGGCGACATTCTAGTGGTGGCGCAAAAGATCGTCTCGAAGGCCGAAGGGCGCATTTTCGATCTGGCACGGGTGACCCCATCGGCCCGAGCGCTAGAGCTGGCTGGCGTGACAGGAAAAGACCCCCGGCTGCTCGAGCTGGTGCTCGCTGAATCCACCGAGGTGCTGCGCGCGAAGAGAAACGTGATCATCGTGGCGCACCGGCTGGGGCTGGTGATGGCCAATGCGGGCATCGACCAGTCGAACGTGGAGGCGGACGGCATGGCGGAGCCGGCGCTGCTGCTGCCTGAGGACCCGGATGCGAGTGCGGCGCGGCTCAAGGCGCGGCTGGATGCCCATTTCGGTGTGCCGCTGGGCGTCGTCGTGTCCGACAGCTTCGGGCGGGCGTGGCGGCTCGGGACCACGGGCATCGCCATCGGGGCGGCTGGCATCCCGTCGATCATCGACCAGCGCGGCGAGACGGACATGAATGGACGTGTGCTGATGGTGACGGAGACCGCGTTCGCGGACAGCGTGGCGTCGGCAGCGGTGCTGGTGATGGGTGAGGCGGCGGAAGGCACACCGGCAGCGCTGGTGCGCACCCCCGTGCGATCGGCACCCGAGAAGACGGCCAGCGCGCTGGTCCGGGGCAAGCACGAGGACATGTTCCGGTGAGTGGTGTTCCAGCGGATGGCAGCGGAGAGCGGTGGGTTGCGCTCTGTGGCGGCATCGGGGGCGCCAAGCTGGCGCTGGGGCTCGCACGCGTGCTGCCGGCCGAAGCACTGACCATCGTCGTCAACACGGGTGACGACTTCCGGCATCTGGGACTGCACGTCTCGCCCGACATCGACACGGTGCTCTACACGCTCGCCGGGTTGTCGAACCGCGAGCTCGGATGGGGTCTCGAGGGCGAGACCTGGGGCTTCATGGAGGCGATGGAGCGGATCGGCGGGCCGACGTGGTTCCGGCTCGGCGACCACGATCTCGCCACGCATGCGCTGCGCACGACCATGCTGTCTGAGGGGCGATCCCTGTCCGAGGTCACGGCACACCTGGCGAGCAAGCTCGGCATCGAACCGGCCATCGTGCCGATGAGCGACGATCCCGTTCCGACGGTCGTCGAGACGGACGAGGGCACGCTGGAGTTCCAAACGTATTTCGTGGGCCGGCGGGCCGAGCCGCGCGTAAAGTCGATCCACTTCCAAGGTGCCGACCGCGCGAGACCGGCTCCGGCCGCGCTCGCCGCGCTGGCCGATCCGCGGCTCGCCGGCATCATCGTCTGCCCGTCGAATCCGTGGCTCAGCATCGATCCGCTGTTGGCCATCCCGGGATGGCGACGTGCGCTCCTGGAGCGGAGAGCGCCTTGCGTCGCGGTGTCGCCGCTGGTCGGCGGACAGGCGGTCAAGGGACCCACGGCCAAGATCATGGCCGAGCTCGGACTGCCGTTGGACGTGACTGCCATCGTCGCGCATTATGATGGGCTGATCGATGGCATCGTGCTCGATACGGTCGACGCCGGCCGAGCGGGTGCACTGAAAGTCGAAGCCCACGTCACCAATACCCTCATGCGTACGCTCGATGACCGGATCACACTCGCTGAGGCCACACTCGGCTTCTGCCGCCGGATCGCGCACCTGAGGCCGGAGGTCACCCGATGACGTCTCTGCCCCGCAACCGCCGCTCGGCGCTGCCGCGTGTGATCGCAGTCGTGCCGGTCAAGGCGCTCAGCCTCGCGAAGCAGCGGCTCGGTGCGGCCATCCTGCCAGAAAGGCGGCGGGCACTGGTCCTCGCCATGCTCAACGACGTGCTGGGGACGCTGGCGCAGGTGCCGGCCATCGAGCGGGTGATCGTGGTCAGCCGCGACGCGGAGGTGGCCACGACGGCGGCGCAGCACGGGGCGCGCATCGTCGAGGAGCCGCCGGCCGCCGACATGAACGCGGCGATCGCGTTCGGCCTCGCGGCCGCGGCGGCGGAGGGCGCCGAGCGGGGTCTCGTGCTGCCGGCCGACGTGCCGCTCGCGACTCCGACCGAGATCGAGGCGGTGCTGCGTGCGGCTTCCGCCAACGGCGGTGCCATCGTTCCGGATGCGAGCGGCGAAGGGACGAATGCCCTGCTGCTGCCGCTGCCGGCTCCCTTCGAGCTGGCTTTCGGCGCGGCAAGCTTCGAGGGGCACAAGCGCCGCGCCAAGGAGGCGGGCGTGTCGCTCGCGGTGGTCGACCGCGAGGGGCTATCGCACGACATCGATCTGCCTGGCGACCTCGGCCGGCTCGAGACATCCCGCTACGCGAGGCTCGGCGTCGGCCGTTTCGCCCGGCCGGATCGCGAGGCGGCGCATCGGCTGGCGTCGGCGGAGATTGGGCCGCTTCTGGCCGAGGCCGAGGCGGCGACCGTCTTCGGCTTCGGGACGACGGTGACCTACTCGCGCAAGGTGTTCATACCGCTGACGCAGCTCTGCCGGGACGTGTGTCACTACTGCACGTTCGCGCACACGCCGCGGCAGGGGACGCCTGCCTACCTCACGCCCGACGAGGTGCTGGCCATCGCGAAGGCCGGTGCGGCGACCGGCTGCAAGGAAGCGCTCTTCACTCTGGGCGACAAGCCGGAGCTACGCTACCGGGCGGCGCGCGAGGCGCTGGAAAAGCTCGGCTATGCCTCGACGCTCGACTACCTGGAGGCGATGGCGAAGCTCGTGCTCAAGGAGACGGGGCTCCTGCCGCATATCAACGCCGGCATCATGGACGAGGCGTGGGCGCGGCGCTTCAAGGCGGTATCGGCCTCGCAGGGCACGATGCTGGAGACGGTGTCGGAGCGGCTGTCGGAGCGGGGCGGGCCGCATTTCGGCTCGCCGGACAAGCTGCCGTCGGTGCGGCTCGAGGCCATCGCCGCAGCCGGGCGAGCGGGCGTCCCCTATACGACGGGATTGCTGATCGGCATCGGCGAGACGCGAGCCGAGCGCATCGACACGCTGCTGGCGATCCGCGATCTGCACGATGCTCACGGCCACATCCAGGAGGTGATCGTCCAGAATTTCCGGGCGAAACCCGGCACGCGCATGGTCGATGCGCCCGAGCCCTCGCTCGACGAGCACCTGTGGACCATTGCGGCGGCGCGGCTGATCCTCGGGCCGTGGATGAGCATCCAGGCGCCA
>JBFWQN010000388.1:0-5518 GCA_050249405.1 Hyphomicrobiaceae bacterium
ACGATGTCGGTGATGGAGGACGGCGTCGTCGTCCGGCAGGCGACTCGGAACGATCCGCGCGTCACTCGGGTCGGTCGGCTCCTGCGGAAATCGAGCCTCGACGAGCTGCCCCAGCTCATCAACGTCCTGCAAGGCAACATGTCCCTCGTCGGCCCGCGTCCCCATGCGATCGCCCACAATGAGCAATTCGCAGTTCTGATCCCGCGCTATTCGAGCAGGAATCGCGTGCGACCCGGCATCACCGGTTGGGCACAGATCAATGGTCATCGCGGCGAGGTTTCGTGCGTTCAGCAGATGTCACGGCGGGTCGAGCACGACATTTGGTATTTATCCAACTGGTCTTTTCTACTCGATCTTAAAATCCTGCTGCTAACCCCTGTTTTCGGCCTCGTTCATAAAAACGCGTACTAGGAGGAGGATTGCTATGCTTGATTTTAGAAACGGAGAGATGGCGGCGCTTCGATCGCCGGTGTCGGTGGTCATGCCATGTTTCAATGCGTCGCGAACTCTCGAGACCGCGATCGCAAGCGCGCTCGGCCAGATCGATTGCCATGTTGACGTCATCGTCGTCGACGACGGCTCGAGCGATGGAAGCCCCGAGCTCGTGCGTGAGCTGGCCCAGACCGACCCGCGCGTCCGTCTGATCCAGCAGGCAAATTCGGGACCATCGGCTGCGAGAAACCGAGGCATTGCCGCGGCCGCCGGACGCGTGATCGCGTTTCTCGATGCTGACGACTTGTGGCTGCCCGATCACCTTCAGCGACATCTGGCAGAGCTCGCGCGTGATCCGGGGCTCGGCCTTTCGTTCTCGGCCACCACCCTCATCGATCGGTTCGGGCAGCCGACCGGCGAGGTCACGCCGCCCTGGACGCGCAACTTGGAGCCCGTCGACCTGCTTGCCGGCAATCCGACGTCGACGTGCTCAACACTCGTCTTCCGCCGCGAGGTTTTCGAGGCCGCGGGACCGCTGCGCGTCGACATGCACCACGCCGAGGACCAGGAATGGCTGTTTCGCGTCGCTCGGACGTCATGGAAGGTCCGGGGCATCTCGGAGCGCACCGTCCAGTATCGCACCAGTCCGAGCGGCCTTTCCGCGGACACCGACTGCATGCGCGTCGGCTGGCTGAGATTCATGGAGCTTGCCCAGGAGCTCGAACCCCGCCTCGTCGAGACACACGGAGCGCGCGCGACGGCGATGATCAGTCTCTATTGGGCCCAGCGGGCGTTGCGCACCGGGCAGCCATTCCATGTTGCGCGGCGCCACCTGTCGAACGCGTTGACGGCATCGCCGGCGACGGCGGCCGCCAGCTCCCTGAGGACGCTGGCCATAGCGGGCGGCTGCGTAGCCCCCAAGCTGGTCGGTCAGATCATCTCACAGGCCAGGAGGCTGCGTCGTGCTTGAGGCCACCGCAATCTTCAGCGTCGTCATCCCGCTCTACAACACCGAGCGCTACATCGCTGCAACGCTCGACAGCGTTATCGCCCAAACCTTCGGCGATTTCGAGATCATCGTCGTGAACGATGCGTCCACCGATGCTGGGCCCGAGATCGTGCGCCGCTACATGCAGCACGATCGGCGGATAAGGATGCTCACTCAAGAGAACCGCGGGCTCGCTGGTGCCCGGAACACGGGAATTCGGCATGCGCGCGGCCGCTATATTGCGCTCCTCGATGCCGACGACCTGTGGGCAGCTCGCAAGCTGGAGCTGCACAAGGCTCATCTCGATACCTCGCCGGAAACAGGCGTCAGCTTCGCCCCGTCGATCATCATCGACGAGGACGGTCGCGATCTCGGGCTTGCCCAGACGCCGAAGCTCGATCGCGTTTCGGCAGAGGATATCCTTTGCCGAAACCCCGTCGGCAATGGATCGGCAGCGGTCATCCGTCGCGAAGCGCTCGACGACATCGAATTCGAAATCACGATCCGGGGCGAGGCACGGACCTGCTGGTTCGATGAATCGTTCCGGCAGTCGGAGGATATCGAGCTGTGGACGCGGATGGCCGCGACCACTCGCTGGAGGTTTTCGGGTGTGGCGGAGCCGCTGACCTGCTACCGCGTCGGCAGCGGCGGGCTGTCGGCAAACGTCGTCAAGCAATTCGAGAGCTGGCAGCGTATGCGCGCCAAGCTTGCTGGATTGGCACCCGATCTGGTTGCGCGCGTTGGCAGGCGCGCCGAGGCCTACCAGCTACGCTACATCGCGCGTCGTGCGGGCACGAGTGGCGATGGAGCCGTCGCCATGCGTAGCATGGCAGGGGCGCTGCGATCGCACCCGCGCATCCTGACGGAGGAGCCGGCGCGCACGCTGGCGACGTTGGCGCTTTGCGGGATTGCTCGCCTGCTGCCCGGCTCCGCTCAATCGGCCGTCAAATCGCTTGCCTTCGATATCGCCCGTCGGATGCGCGGCTCTCCTTCGACGAGCCGCCTGACCGAGGCTCGTGCACCTGCAGGGATGTCATGAGGTCGCCGGCTGACATCTCTTCGACGCTGAGCCGGAGCTGGAGCCGGTTCCGCGCCGCGCTCGCTGGAGCGACCAACGATCGTCTCGTACAGAACATCGGCTGGTACGGCTTGGCAGAAGCTGCCGCCCGTGTATCTCGGCTGGCGGCTACGGTGGTTCTGGCACGCATGCTGGACGTGGCGGAGCTCGGTACCGCAGCCATTGCCATCACGTGTTTCGAGCTTGCTCGAGTTTTGACCAGCAACGGGATCGGGCAGTGGGTCGTGCGAGCCTCGGCCGATCGACTGGAGGCGGCGTGCAATACGGCGTTCCGGGCGATCGTCGTCGTCAACTGTGCCGCCGTCGTGGTTCAGATCGGTCTCGGCGCCTTACTCGCCGTCGTGTGGGGAAAGCCAGAAGCATTCGCCATGCTGGCCTGCCTGGCTGGCGTCTATGTGCTTATGATCCCCGGATTGATCCCCGTCTTCCTGCTGGTGCGCCAAAACAGGATCAGGGCGCTCGCCGTCAACTCCGTCACTCAAATCATCGCCGACAACGCGTTGACGGCAGTCCTCGCCCTCGCTGGTTTCGGTGCCTGGGCCATTGTCCTTCCCAAGCTGCTGACGACGCCTGTTTGGCTGATCGGGGCATTGCTGCTGCAGCGTTGGCGTCCATCATCCGCCGCGGGTTTGGTTCCGATGGCCGAGCTGCTTCGCTACTGCCTCCCCGTCCTGGCCAGCGAGGCGCTGAGCGCCGCCCGGTTGAATCTCGACAAGCTGATCGTGTGGGGGATACTCGGGGTCGAAGCGCTCGGCATCTACTACTTCGCGTGCAATGCCGGTATCGGGCTCAGCATGGCGCTGACCAGCGCTCTCGCCACTGCGCTCTATCCGCAACTCGCCGCTCATGCGGCCCGGCCGGCAGAGCTTCTGAAACGCTTCCAGGAGGCGGCGAAGCGGATCGTCCTGCCGCTTTCCGCGATCATCGCGTTGCAGGCCGCGGCGGCATTCCTCTATGTGCCGCTGGTGTTCGGCCAGCGCTGGCAACACGCCGTTCCCTTGGTGGCGTTGATGTGCGCGTCCGCCGTCAGCAAGCCCCTCTACGACGCTGCCTGCCAACTGCTCCGCGCCGTTGCGCAGCCGAGGCTCGAGCTCGCGGGAGCCCTCCTACTGACGGTGGCATCGCTGTCAGCTCTCACTGTTGGGCTGCAAGTCGACCTTTCGACCGGCGTCACCACGTATGCGGGAGCGGTGTTTGCGTTGCAGGCCGCGCTCTCGTCATGGGCAATCTCGCACGTGGCACACAAGCATGCCCGCGGTCCATCACACGGGACATCCCTCGGCCCACGTCCCCTCACTCAAACCGGAGCATGACATGATATCCATCTTGCACCTCGTCGACGATGCGGCCATGGGCGGCGTCAATCGCACTTTGGACGATCAGCGCATTCTAATGGGCGATGTTTTTCGCATTGAGCAGGAGCACGTCAATCCACGCCGCCCGTGGCCACTGCGGCCAGGCGAGGACGTCGTTGTCGTCCACTTTACGTCGTCGTGGGCGAAACTCCCGTTCCTGACGCTGTTGCGCGCCCAACGCGGGGATAAGCCGATCGTACTCGTGGAGCACACCTACACGCGCTGCTTCGAAACGAATTGCGTGACCAATCACAAAAGATTCCGGAGGATGCTGTCGCTCACCTACCGGCTAGCCGACGTGGTCGTGGCCGTGTCCGACGGCCAGGCGGATTGGATGCGTGAGGCCAAGCTCCTACCCGACGAAAAGCTGGTCGTGATCCGGCCGGCCGTCGACTTGGCCAAGTTCTTCGCCGCGGAGGTCGCTTCTCGATCGGACGGCGGGCCGTTGCGGCTCGGCGCCTACGGCCGATATTGCGAGCAGAAGGCTTTCGAGGTGCTGATCTCGGCCATGCGTCTCCTCCCCGCCGACAGGTTCACGTTGTCGCTCGCCGGATACGGTGCGGACCGTGCCATGCTGGAGCAGCGGGCGGAGGGAATGACCAATGTCAGAATTGCCGGCCCCACGACCAATCCGAGCAAATTCGTCGAGGGGTGTGACGTGATCGTCATTCCCTCGCGCTGGGAGGCCTTCGGCAATGTCGCGGCCGAAGCCAGGGCGGCTGGTCGTCCCGTCATAGCGTGTGCCGTCGATGGGTTGAGCGAGCAGATCAGCCCCGACTACGGATGGCTCGTCCCGGCCGAAGATCCCGAAGCCCTGGCCGACGCGATCAAGTGCGCGGCCGATCAGGACGTCGGCCGCATGGGCAGAGCCGCCCGGCTATCCGCAAGAGGTCACACGACCGACTACCTGCGGAAGTGGACGACGCTCCTGAACGGCCTCAGCGCACCGCTGGAGCTGGCTCAGCGACGAGCCAAGGCCGCGTGAAGGGCGGTCACGCATAGCGGGTGCAACGAAGTATCAATCCAAATCACGGAGAGGTCGGTTTCTCGGTTTCGAGCTGCCGACAGCCCACCGGTTCCAGGCGATGTCATCTGCAACTGCACCGCAAACGCGATCAGGTCTGCGGGCTTCCCGGCGGCTCGGTCCAGCGCGTTTGCTGATCGCTCCGCTTGGACTTGCGATGCGTTCGATCGGGGCTATCGTGCTTCTGGCCATTACGCGGACGCCCGCAAGCTTGCGGCCTTTCCTCGTCGGCGGGGCCTACACGGTTGCGGCCATCTGGTTCGTGGCACTTTGCTATTTGGTGTTGGCCAAGCCTGCCTATACGAGCAAATGGACGCTGATCCTGCCGACGGCGGCGAGCAGCATGAGCCTGCAACTCGAGAGCATCGGACACGCACAGACCGTCGCCAGCTCGCCTTTCGGAAGCGTCTCGTTGAGCCCCAAGGTCATTTACAAGGAGATCGTGACCAGCGAGCAGGTCAGGTCCGCTGCAGCGAAAAGCCTCGGCCTCAAGCTTTCGGAGTTCGGCACGCCGCGGGTCAAGTTGATCGACGAAACGGCATTGATGCTCATGGAAATAGCCGGGCGCAGTGCCGAGCAGGCGCAGACGAAGACCAATGCACTACTTCAGGCCTTCCACAGCCAGCTCGACATCCTGCGCC
>JBFWQN010000389.1:0-5511 GCA_050249405.1 Hyphomicrobiaceae bacterium
AGCCGCAGGCGCAGGCTCGGCGGCCTCGGTCACGGTCGCGGCTGCGGCGGGAGCTCCGGTCGTCGCGACGCCGGTGGCCCAGCCAGTGACGGTGCGAAGCAGCGCAAGGCCGGACCAGGGCGTGTCTGCGCCGTACTGTGGCAGTCCCGTCTATCACGCGCCGCGCTGGCACCGGTACTGAGGCCCAGATAGACGGGGACGCCGCACCGGCGTCCCCGTCTACCGCGTTTTCCTCATACAGTGGTGGTGCGCACCGATTTTGCATAAGCTGTCTCAGCCTGTACACCGACGCCGAGAGTGCGAGATGCGAGCCCTGCTGACGATTTCAGTCCTTCTCTCGTCGACCTCCCTATGCGGGATCGCCCATGGTCAGGCGGCCCCTCCCCAGGTGCAGCCTGGCGGGCAGGTCGGGCAACCGGCTCAACAGCCGCGCCCCTTCCGGCGTGGTCTCAGTCAGGACAACCCGCCCGCGCAGCCGGCTCCGGCGCAACCCGCTTCCGCACAGGGCAACGTGCCTGGCGCTCCGGCGTCCCCGGCACCTGTCGTCCCCGCACCGGCTCCTCGGGCGCCTGCCGTCCCGGCGGCGGCCGCTCCGGCGCAGCCGTCCACCTCCGGCGCGCCGGTCGTGCTGCCCCCGGCGGCCCCGGCCGGCCAAGCCCAACCGGCACAGGCTCCGGCCGCTCAGCCTCAACCTGCACAGGCGCCGCCGGCCGCCCAGAATGGCCAGCCGGTCCAGCAGGGTGCAGCAACCCCGTCGGCGCCACTGCCGCCCGAGATGGCCGAATGCACGGGCGACGCGACCGAGGTCGCCGTCAATGCCTGCACGCGGGTCATCGAGGGCCGCCGCGTCTCGCGCGACGTTCTGGTCATGGCTTATGCCAACCGGGCGGCGACCCATTTCCAGCGTGGCGACGACGCGCGTGCCATCGCTGACCTCGACGAGGCCGTCCGGCTCGATCCGCGCAATTTCCAGGCTCTCGCCTTGCGCGCACAGGCGCTCGCCCGCCAGGGCAACTTCGATCGTGCCATCGTCGACATGACGGCGACCGTCGGCCTCCGCCCCGATCCTGCCACGGCGCTGCGCGATCGAGGGCTCCTGCAGCAGCGCAAGGGCGACGCCACGGCCGCCCTCGCCGACTTCAATGCCGCGCTCGAGCAGAACCCCAACGATGCCGTCGCTCTCCAGCAGCGGGCAGCGCTCCACCTCGCGGCCAATCGGCTGGCCGAGGCGCGGGCCGACGCCGAGCGCAGCCTCAACGCCGATGCCCGAAGCGTAACCGCGCTCATGGTCCGCGCCGAGGTCCGCCAGCGGCAAGGCGATCGCGACGGCGCGTTGGCCGATCTCGACGCCGGCCTGCAGATCGAGCCCGGCAACGCCGACCTGCGCCGCCGCCGCGATGCGATCCAGCCGGCGGCAGCCAATCAGACCGGCGCACAGGTCAGCGCGCAGACGGCTGCGCTGGATGCGGCCCTCGCGAGCGACCCGAACAACGCCCAGCTCCGCATGCAGCGCGCCCAGCTGGCCTGGGCATCCGGCGACTTTCAAAGGACGATCCTCGATCTGAACGAGGTGATCCGCCTGCAGCCGCGCAACGGCGAGGCCTTCCGTATTCGTGGTCTCGCCCATGCCCGGCGCGGTGACGCCGTCCGCACCGTCAACGACTTGACCCAGGCCATCAATCTCAACGTCCGCGACGCCAATACCTACCTGTTCCGGGCTGAGGCTCACGTGCGCCGCAATCAGCGCGATCAGGCGATTGCAGATTATCGTCAGGTGCTTCGCATCGAGGCGGACA
Organism: Hyphomicrobiaceae bacterium; assembly: GCA_050249405.1. Classification (GTDB taxonomy): domain Bacteria; phylum Pseudomonadota; class Alphaproteobacteria; order Rhizobiales; family Hyphomicrobiaceae. The sequence continues at coordinate 1,797 of JBFWQN010000389.1, forward strand.
ATCAGTTCGCACGCAACGGCTTGCGGCGGCTCGGCATAGCCAACTGAGCGATGGGAGCCTCATGCCACCGGCTGCGACAGGGCTGCGGAGGTCGCTCTGCGTAGGCGTTGGGGCACAGCTGCTCCTGTGGCTTGCGGCATCTGCCGCCGGGGCTCAGCAGCAGGCGCCTGCTGCCGCGCTGGATGCTAGGGCGGCGGCGTGTTTCACGGAGACCTCGCCGGAGGCACTCGTCGCCGCCTGCAATATTGCGCTCGGCAGCAATCGTGCGGCGTTGACCGGTGATCAGGTCGGCTTGGCCTTCCATCGCCGCGCAGGCGCGAGCACAGCTCTGGGCCGCGTGGACGCTGCCATAGCCGACTTCCGCAGCATGGTCGGCACCGGTTATCGGGCTCACGAGGCGCAGGCGTCGATCGGCAGCCTCGAGTTCGCGCGGCAGCGGCTGAACGAAGCCGAGACGGCATATCGAGAGGCGATCAGGCTCAGTCCGGCCTATGGCGTGGCGCTCGCCGGGCTGGGCAACACGCTCGTCCAGTTGTCGCGAGCGAGCGAGGCGATTCAATATTTCGACCGGGCCATAGCGGCCGAGCCGCGCGATGCCCAGGCTCATCTCGGAAAAGGCATCGCGCTGTCGTCGACAGGCGACAATGCAGCGTCATTGGTCAGCCTCGACAAGGCGATCGAGATCAATCCCCGCGCCCTCGCGGCGCTCCACCAGCGCGCTCGCGTGCGCATCACGCTCGGCGATCAGGCCCGAGGCTTTGCTGACGCCGATGCGGCCGTCTCCGTCGCGGTCGGCGAGGAGCGAGTACGCGCGCTTCTGTCCAGGGGCCAGCTTCGGCACGACACGAAATCCGAGGCCCTTGCCGCCGCCGACTGTACCGCTGCGGATGTTGAGGCGACACGGCTCGGCACCGCCGATCGCCTGCTGCGGGCCGATGTTCTGCTCTGCCTCGGTCGCGCTCGTCAGGCAGAAGGAGCGCTCGAGGCCGCAGGAACGGCCTACGATCGCGCGGTCTCGTGGGCACCGGACAGCGTCGATTCCGTCACGCTGCGCGGTTTCGTGGCCTATCAGCGAGGTCGCTACGACGATGCCATCCGCGATTTCGAGACCGCCCTTCGCCTCGATGCCAGGGCTCAGGATGCGATGCGCTACCTTGGGCTCGCCTATTCCGACAAGGGCGATCACCAAGGCGCCGAGGCGGCTTTCCGCCGGGCTTTCGAGGCGCTGCCGCAAGACCCTTGGCCCATCATGATCCGTGCCGCAGAGGCGGCGCGCATCGGGGATCGTACCTTGGCCTTGGCCGAGGTCGAGCGCGCGCTCCGCTTGCTCGGTCCCCAATCGTCCGACGTGCTGTTGGTGCGGGGCGCCGTCCACTACCTCCTCGACGACATGGACCTGGCGTCGAGGGATTTCGAGGCTGCCATCCGGATCGATCCGGCGAACGCCCAGGCTCATCGATTGATGGCACGCACGCATCTGCGGCAAGGCCGTGTTGCCGAGGCGCGTGCGCCAGCCGAGACGGCGCTTCGCCTTCAACCCGGCGACTCCGCCGCCCTGTTCGTGTCGGGACTCGCCGCGCTCGCCCGCCGCGATCTGCCGGCCGCTATCGAGATGCTGTCGGCCAGCATCGCCGCCAATTCGGCCCACGCCGAGCCGTTCGCGGCCCGTGGTGAGGCCTACGAGGCGACCGGGAGCACGGCGGCGGCGATTGCCGATTACCGAGCGGCGATCACGAAGCTTGCAACGGATGCGGATGGCCGCCGGGCTCTGACGCGTGCCCGTGAGCGCCTGGCGGCCCTCGCCGTCGGGGGGGCGTCGCCGCCGCAAACGAAAGGCTCGGGGTCGAGCGCTCCCCTCTCGTTACCGTGTCGCTTGCTCGAAGGAGTGTTTGCGCCCTCGCGCCGCGTGACCGGCGTCGAGTTCGACGTCGGCTGCCCATCACAGAATTGACGTTGCGTGCCATCCTCCGCAACGAAGAGAGGCTGAACCATGGGTTCAGCCTCCAAAATACATAACAAAAACCTATTACGAACCCTGCCGGAATTGGCCGGCAGAGCCCACTCACCACTTGTTGTGGTGCCAAGACTTCCGATGCGAGTGGTACCAGCCGTGACGTCCGCCCTCGCTGTGCCACGCCCAGCCGGCGCCGCGCGGCCTGTGCGGACGGCAGACGAGAACCTTTCCGCGGTGCTTGTAGCCCCAGCCCGAGCCGGTCCAGTAGCAGTCCTTGCGATAGTGGTAGCCCTGCGCGGACTCGACCATCGACACACCGTCGGCGGGTTTCGAAGGCAGCGGCGCAGCGAGAGCAGGCGCTGTGGTCAGCACGGCCGCGAGGCCTGCCGCAGCGACGAGCGATTTCATCATCGATGGGTCTCCTGGATGGGCATCCGGACGATGGGACGCCTGTAAAATGTCGGGACGGCCCGCATTTCCGTCAAGCGCGTTTCCTGAAAATTCGTCAATTTCGTTCGACGAGACGCATTTCTGCCCCGGCGAATGCTTTCAGCGGCGGTCGTAGCCTCGTTTGGGCCCAACGCGGGTCTGCGGATCGTCGGACTCAGTGACTGTCCGGAAACGTCGCGACTGGCCCCGTCGGCGCCACGTCCAGGCGCACGACGACGCCCGCAAGGCTGGGCTTGGGGGGCTCGTACTCGGTCATGACGTGCGGATCGTGACCGGGAATGATGTGCCGGGGCGATGCCGCCAGCTTCCGCACCACCTTGTAGCTGTCGAGCATCTCACCGAGATGGAAGGCGGTCATGAACAGCCGGTCTTTCATGATATGCTCGTAATAGTGCGTCGCGTCGGATGCGAGCACCACCCAACCGCGATTGGTGTGCACCCGCGCCACCTGCAAGCCGTCGGCGTGTCCGGGGGCCGGGTGCAGCGTGATGCCGGGCGCGATCTCGACCATGCCTTCATGCATCTCGACACGGCTCTTGAAGTTCAGCCGCACCATGTCGACCACGTCCTCGACGTGGTAGCTGTGCCCCGGCTTCGAGTAGCGCATGTACTTGCCGGTGGCGTAGGCCATCTCGCGCGCCTGCAGATGGAAACGCGCCTTCGGGAAAGCGCCGAGATTACCGGCGTGGTCGTAGTGCATGTGGCTGATGATGACGTCGTCGACGTCGCGTGCATCGACCCCGACCAGCTTGAGGCTCTCGATGGGACAGCGCAGGAACTCGCGTTTGCGCTGCTTCGCCATGTCCGCCGTGAAGCCGAGGTCCATGACGATGGCGCCGGCAGGCCCGGTGATCACCCATACGAAATAGTCCATCGGCATCGGACTCTCGTGCGGATCGCCACCGATGAAATGCTCGCGCCGGATGGCGTCTCGGCGCGCATATTTGATGGCGTGGATCTCGTACTCCGGCAGTGTGGTCATGAGGCGCCCTCCTGCAGCACTCGTAGCGGTCGACATCGTCGCGTCGTGTGTCCGGTGAGCAGCATCTTGTGCCGCGTCGCAGGGATGGCGCAATGCCGCCGTGAATGAATGCCGCGCGAGCGACGGATCGGATCGGCGGTTGCGTTACTCTGGGGCTTGGCGCGAATGTCGTGTGTGCCGAGCAGCATACGCGTCGAGCAGGGGGAAGCGCAGCATGAAGCCGTGGTTGTTGAAATTGCACCGCTGGCTGGCGCTGGTATTCGCAGCACCCCTTGCAGTGGTCGTCGGGACGGGATTGATACTCTCGTTCGAGCCTTGGATCGCCGGCC
>JBFWQN010000390.1:0-5507 GCA_050249405.1 Hyphomicrobiaceae bacterium
CAGGAACGCCGCTGAGAGAATTCAAGACTTTGGACGAATTGAACCCGTTGTGAAATCATTAAGCGAAGAGCTAAAGTTCTTAGGAGACAAGATAGACGCAGCCCAGAGACAAGTAGCCGAACAGCACGCCTTATTACAAGCGAGCGCACTGAGGCCGCCCCGCCATCGGACAGTGCTGCCCCTCAAGAGGAGGACATACCTGCTGCGCCATCTCTTGCGACATCGATAACAGATATTGATGCAAATTGGATTGAGCTTCGAGAGATTTGGTACAGAAATACAACCAGGATTGAGACGGTAATATCTAGCATAACGGACGGCAGGCGAAAGCTGAAATACGATAGGTTACCCCGCTACCAATACAATCCCATTATCGACTCGTTGGAGCGCGATGGGAAGCTGAGCAATGCTGCGGCAACAGCCTCCAAGCGATTAAATCAAGTTTTTATGAGTTTTCGCCCGCGCAATCGCCCAGTTCCGGATGAGATTCTAGGGGCGATGCGCCTCCTCGACGCGCAACTAGCTCAAGAAATCGGCGAGCAAGCGCTTGGCTCTGGTCAATAAAAGCTTGTTTGGCAAGGCCGAATCAGAGTACCGGTTTTGGCGGGGCCAATCTGGACACTCGTAGTCATGGACAACACAGCAAAGCACGCGCAGGCTGCAGCCATATGCGTCGAGCTGGCACTTGGGGCTGTGGCAGATGACATTCGGCGAGAGTTGGAGTCCAGCTCCGGTCAAACGGCTGAGGTTCTAAGGCGTTTGATAGTTAGGGTGCAGGACAGGCAGAGACTCGTCACCGAATATTCTGGTGCGAAGGCGGCTTAGCAATCATTCCATCTCAGAAGGTGGCTGGTTTGGTTGTCACTTTCTTCCGGCGCAGACAACGACGTTAGTAGCAAACGGCATTAGTTGCGGTCATCGCCGCCCGCTCTGGGCCACTGATATCCGTCCGACATCGAACTATCGTGCCTTGGCTAGCCAAGCCTGCCGAGGCATTTTGATGCTCCGGCGCATCCAGGTCGTGAGGAAGCATTGTAATGTTGGCGCGATTACTGCTCGCTACGGGCCTGTTCCTCGGGTCTTTCTTGACGGCGTTCGCGACCAACGCGTGGCGCTCGTTATCGGAAACAGCGCCTATGCGAAAGTGCCGAGGCTCATTAATCCGAGCAACTACGCCGCCGCTGTTGCTGCCCTGTTGAAGTCCGCTGGTTTTGACAGGGTGATCACGCAGGAAAATCTTGGAGGGCGACAGCTCTGCCGTGCGCTTCGCGATTTCTCTGACGACGCCCGGGAGGCCGACATCGCGGTGGTGTTCTACGCCGGACACGGCATCGAGGTGAGGGGCATCAACTACCTAATTCCGGTCGACGCCGTGCTGGAGCGCGACATTGATGTGCAGGACGAGGCCGTCGCTCTCGACCGCGTCAATGAGGTGATGGACCAGGGTACGCATTCGGCCAGCACCCGGGCCTAAGTCAGGCCGCTATTGCTTGCCAGCGTTGCTGGGCCCAGTTCCAGGGCAACAGGTCGGCGATGCGGCTGGCGGGGTGGTCGGCGATCCTTTCCAGCACGTCGGCGAGCCAGGCCTTGGGATCGACGTCGTTGAGCTTGGCGGTCTCGATCAGCGTGTAGAACACCGCCGCACGCTGGCCACCCGAGTCGGAGCCGCAGAAGGTCCAATTGCGCCTTCCGACGGCAATGCCGCGCACGGCGCGCTCGGCGGCATTGTTGGTCATGCAGATGCGACCGTCGTCGAGGAAGCGCGTGAAGGCCGGCCAGCGCTTCAGCATGTAGTCGAAGGCCTTGGCCAGCGGGCTTTTTGCGGAGAGCTTGCGCCGCAGATCTCGCATCCAGATTTCCAGCGCGGTGACGAGCGGCCTCGATCGAGAACCGCGAATCGTACGCCGCTGATCGGCACGAAGGCCGTTGATTTCCCGCTCGATGGCGAACAGCTCGTCGATGCGGCGCACGGCCTCGATGGCGAGCGGCGCTTTGCGCAGGCGGGCCAACTCGAAGATCTTACGCCTGCCGTGAGACCAGCATGCAGCCTCGATGACCGGCCCGGGCTGACGACCCTCGACGTAGAGCCGATCGAAGCCGGCGTAGGCATCGGCCTGCATGATGCCGGCGAAGCGCGCGAGCTGCCGCTCGGGGTGCACGCCTTCGCGATCGGGCGAGTAGTAGAACACGGCAGCCGGCGGGGCACGGCCCGCGAACGGCCGGTCGTCGCGGACATGGCCCCATAGTCGCCCGGTACGGCACTTGCCCTTGGCCAGCACCTTCACCGTGGTGTCGTCGACATGGATGCGGTCAGCCGCGTGCACGTGGCTCTCGATCGCATCGCGGACCGGCATCAGCGTCGCGGCGGTCGCGCCGATCCAGTCCGCGAGGGTCGAGACATCGAGGTCGACGCCTTCATGGCCATAGATGTCGCGCTGGCGATTGAGCGGCTGATGAGCGCGATACTTCGCGAACGCGATCTCAGTCAGCAGGCCGGGTCCCGCGCGTCCGCGTGCGATCGGATGCGACGGCGCCGGGGCCTGCACGATGGTATCGCAGCGGCGGCAGGCCATTTTCTCGCGCACGTGCACGACGACCTTCCACTGCGCCGGGATGCGCTCCAGGCTCTCGGTCTCGTCGGCGCCGAGCCGGCGGAACGATTGCCCGGCACAGCACGGGCAGGTCGATGGCGGCGCGTGCATGACGCGCTCGCGCGGCAGATGCGCGGGAAGCGGACGCCGGGCCGGCTTGCGTTTCGGCGGCTTGTTCTCGGCCACGCCTGCCGGATTGGTCGCGGTCGTCGAAGATTGCTCGGCAATCTCGTCTGCCGTTGTCTCCTGGGCCCGGCGCTCGATCAGCTCGCCGAGCTGCAGCTCCAGCTGGTCGAGAAGCTGCGCGCGCTCCGAGGACGGCCCGAACCGGTCGCGCTGGAGCTTGGCGATCGTGAGCTTGGGGGTCTCGATCTCGGCGTCGAGATCGTTGGCGCGGGCTTCGGCTTCGGAGGCGCGCGCGTCCGCGGCGATCAGCATCGCCTTCAGAGCGGCAACATCATCGGGAAGCTGTGTCGGATCGAGTGCCATGCGCGCGATTTTAGCTGCTTCGCCGCGCTCGCCATCAGTCTCGTGGTGATAATCCCCGATCCGAGTCGTCGTGGCCACACTCGGTTGCCGCCGGCACTTCACCCCGCGGCCTCGGGCCGCCAGGTCTGTTGCGGCGCCCTCCAATCGATGCCCTCCAGCATATAGCCGAGTTGCGCCGGCGAGATCGCTACCCCGCCGTCGCTCGGCGTCGGCCAAATAAAGCGTCCGCGCTCCAGACGTTTGGAAAACAGGCACGCGCCGTGCCCGTCGTGCCAGATCACCTTGATGAGATCCCCACGCCGCCCGCGAAAGACGAAAAGATGACCGGCGTGCGGATCGGCTTTCAGCTTCTCCTGCACCAGCAGGGCCAGCGAGGCGAAGCCTTTGCGCATGTCGGTGTGGCCCGTCGCCAGCCAGACGCGGACGGCACCGTCGGTCAGCGTGCGCGACGGAACCGGGATCATCGCTTGCGCTCCAGCGCATCGACGATGCGCACGAGAGCAGCCGTGTCGACATCCATACCGACACGAACCGTGCGTCCGTCGGCAAGGCCGATCTCGATCGGGCTCGGCTCGGGCGCGGCGGCCGCGGGCCGAGGCTCGGGGGCCGGCAACGCGACCGGCACGAACGTCGGCGGGGCTGCCACATCGGCAGACGCCGGCCTCGTCACCGCCAGATCCCGACGCCAGCGGAACAGCAGCGACGTGTGAAGGCTGTAACGCCGCGCCACATCCGAAACGGAGCCGCCGGGCGCATCGATCTCGGCGAGGATCGCCACCTTCTGCGCTCGCGTCCATCGCCGGCGCGTTGCCGCGATGAGATCGAAACCGGGTCGTGAAGCGTCGTGTCCAGACATAGTGCCGTCCTATCTCCTGTTGTCACCAACAGGAGCGAATCGGCGCTATCGCCAAGCATCGAGCAAGACGGCCTTCGGCAGAGGCGTACGGACCAAGTAAGCCATGCGGAAGAGGTCGCAATAAGGTGAGGCATTGGCTGCTACTATGAGTTCAGCGCCGAGACAAAGGCCATATCAGCCAGCTGAATATTGCATCTGCAAAGCAAGGCCCGAAGTTGACCACAATAGTCGCTTGATTGCCAAATCAGCGTTGTCGGAACGGCAACTCGCAAATCGCGCGATCCGTGACCCTGCCCCATTGAGAGGTTTGTCACGAAATCGTTCGGATTAGAGTCACTAATTTTCTCGGTGCGTCTCTCGACAGAGCGCCTTCAAGACGTCAGCCCCTCCAATGCCCACGCCACATACGCCTGCTCGGACTTCTCACGCACCGTGTCCTTGAAGGCCGCACGGATCTGGACGAGGTGTGGCAGGAAATAGCGTATCATCCGCCGTTGCTCGATTTCATCGTCGCTTACTCCGTCGAAGTCGGCGGCCATCTTGTCACCGAGCCGCTTCTCCTCCGCACGCCAATACGCCAGCAGCGTATCGATCCCGTCTCGATCACTGAGGCCCGCGGAGGGGTGAGCGAACACGCGCGTCCGCTCGCGCACCTCGTCGGCGTCGAGACGGCAATTGCGCCAGATTTCCCACAGCTCGAACATGCAGTAGGCCGAGCGCCAGTACTTGTCCGACAGCACAACGAAGATCAGGTCGCCGCGGCCGATGTCGCGCATGAACCGGGTGATGGATTCGCCCGTCTTCAGGTCACTCCGGTCGCGCTTGATCGCGATGTCACTGGCTTGTGCCGTCTCGCACAGCAAATCGACCACGGCCTCGCGCTCCGGCCCGTCCGGCGAGCGATCGTCGGCGCGGGCATAGGACACGTAGCGCTTGGACTCCTTCCGTGGCTCCAACCCGAACGCGATCCGAGATAGGCCGTCGGGGGTGGCGGGCTCGGCGTCCACCACGGTCGGGCGATCCAGACGTCGCGCCACGGCCGGCTCGTCGTCCAGGCTGTCGTCGGCCTCCGCCCTCGCCCCGAAGCGTGCGCTCTCCTCGTCGACAACCTTTAGCACCTGCGCCAGCAGCGCCTCCGCGTCGCCGTCCCGGGTGGCGACGCGGATCTCGCCGGACCACCCTTCCTGGCCGTCCTCGCGGCGGTCGAACACCTGCCAGACCTTGGTGTTGCTCTTGGTCTTTCCATCGTAGAAAGTGAAGCCGTCACGCCAGTAGTCGGCATTGTTACCCGCGCGCTCGCCGACCTTCGACATCAGCGTGCGCATCAGCCCGTGCGGCAGGAACGGATAGCGTCGCTTGTCCTCGGCGTCGGCACGGGTGCCCCACTTGTTAATCACCGCCCGTGCTTCGGGCGACTTCGTCTCGGGTAAAAGGTCTGGCGCGATGAACTCGGCCTCGACGCCGTGCTGCATGTCCGCCGCGCGCCACTCGAAGCAGATGCCGCACTGCTGCATGAAGGAGAGGAACAGCGCCTGCTCGCCCGGACCGTGCCCGGCCCACACCCGGCGCGC
>JBFWQN010000391.1:0-5498 GCA_050249405.1 Hyphomicrobiaceae bacterium
ACTGTGACCTCCCCCCGCTCACGGCCTGCGCGATCGGCTCGAAGCCCGGCACCCCGACGTGTGGCCCCGAGCGGCCGTAGCCGGAAATCGCGCAATCGACGAGCGACGGCCGCTCGGCTTTCAGCGTGTCCCAGCCGAGGCCGAGGCGCTCCATGACGCCAGTCCGGAAATTCTCGACGACCACATCGGATTTCGCGACGAGCCGCAGGAACGCCGCCTTGGCGGCCGGCGCCTTGAGATCGAGCGCGACCGAGCGCTTGTTGCGGTTCATCGTCAGGAAGTAGGTCGAGACGCCGTTGTAGCTCGGCTCGGTGAAGTTGCGCGTGTCGTCGCCGCCGTCGGTGTTCTCGATCTTGATCACGTCGGCGCCCATGTCGGCGAGCATCAGGCCGCAGTAGGGCCCGGCGAGCACGCGCGAGAGGTCGAGCACCGTGACGCCCGCGAGCGGAAGAGGCAGCAGCTTCTCGGGCATCGTCATCGGGGGCACCTGGGCGTGTCACGGCGGCTGGTCGGACCACAGCGTCGGGTTGGGCTGCGGCTCTCGCATGGAAGTAGGCGCGGTGGCGCAGTGCCGGTCAAGGCGGATCGGCCCACCCGGCGTTGACTTCACACGACGGACGGCCCAAAAGTCCGGCCCAATCGAAGCGGCCCGGCAGAGGCGGCAGGCGGAGCCCGGGAGGCGAGCGACCCTTGAGCGACTTTCTGATCAACCTCGAGAATTTCCTGCAGGCGCTGTCCGCGGGGGTGCTGCTCGGCGGCATCTATGGCCTCATGTGCGTGGGCCTCGGCATCATTTTCGGCGTCATGCGCGTCATCAACTTCGGTCAGGGCGACCTGATGATGGTGGGCATGTACTGCGCCTACTATCTGTTCACGGCAGCGGGTCTGGGCGCAGTTCTCGGCGCTGACGCCGGATCGATCGTCGCCGCCCTGGTGACCGGCCCGATCATGTACGTGTTCGGCCTGCTGCTGCACCGCTTTCTCATCAGCAGAGTGACGGGTGTGCGTGTCGCGAGCCTTGAGGGCGAAGGCCATTATGCCCAGCTCATTCTCACGCTCGGCATGGCGCTGATCCTGTCCAACGGCGGCCTGCTCCTCTTCGGCTCGACGCCGGTCTCCATCAAGACGTCGCTCTCCTCGAGCGCCTGGGAGGTGGGGCCGCTGGCCGGGGACCTCGTCTCCGTCTTCGTCAACAAGGCGCGCGGCATCGCGCTGCTGGTGTCGCTGGTCGTGGCGGCCGGGCTGTACCTGTTCATCACGCGCTCGCGCCTCGGCAAGTCGCTGCGCGCCGCCGCCGACAATCCCGAGGCGGCCATCTACATGGGGATCGACGTCGACAAGGCGCACCGCATGGCCTTCGCCATCGGCACGGCGATCACGGCGGTCGCCGGCGGCCTCGTCGCCACGTACTACCCGTTCCAGCCCTACGTCGGCCTCGAGTTCGTCATCGTCATGTACGCGGGCGTCGTGCTGGGCGGCCTTGGCTCGATCATCGGCGCCTTCTGGGGCGGCATGATCATCGGCCTCGTCCAGCAGCTCGCCACGCTCGTCTTGCCGACGCAGCTGCAGAACACGGCGGTTTTCGTCGTCTTCCTGCTGGTCGTCTTCCTCCGGCCCCAGGGCCTCTTCGGCGTCAACGTGACGAGGGCCTGACATGCAGCGCCAAGCCCAAGAGCAGCCACCCGGCGCCGCCCCCCCGCCCGGCTCGGAGCGAAAAAGCGCGAGATCGTGGCTCGTGCCGCTCGCGGCGCTCGTGGCCACCTACCTCATCCTGCTCGCGACCGTGCGCAACCAGTACTACCAGCTCATGCTGACGCTGGTGCCGGTCTGGGCGACGCTCGGCATCTCTTGGAACATCCTCTCCGGCTACTCGGGCCTCGTCTCGTTCGGCCACGCCGCCTTCTTCGGCCTCGGCGCCTATACGCTGACGCTCCTGTTCATCAAGCTCGGCATCACGCCGTGGATCGGCATCTTTGCGGCGGGTGGCGTCGGCGGCCTCGCCGCGCTGGTCATCGGCTACCCGACGTTTCGCCTCCGCGGCCACTACTTCGCGCTGTCGATGCTCGCCTACCCCCTGGCTCTACTCTACGTCTTCGAGTGGCTGGGCTACCAGGAGGTGTCGCTGCCCATGCGCCGCGACGCGCCGGCGGCGTACATGCAGTTTGCCGACAACCGCGTCTACACGGTGATCGCGCTCGCCATGATGATCGCCGCGCTGCTCGTCTCGCTTCGAATCGAGCGGTCGCGGTTCGGCATGTCGCTGCTGGCCATCAAGCAGAACGAGATCGCGGCCGAGGCGTCGGGCATCGACACCTTCAGCTGGAAGCTTCGGGCCATCGTCGTGTCGGGCATCATCGCGGGCGCCATTGGCGGCTTCTATGCCGTGGTGCTGCTCGTCGTCACGCCGCAGTCGGTTTTCGGCATGCTCACCTCCGCTCAGGCGCTGATCATGGCCCTGTTCGGTGGCGTCGGCGCGGCGTGGGGCCCTGTCGTGGGCGCAGCGGTGCTGATCCCGCTCACCGAGATCCTTCACGCCGAGCTCGGCGACAAGCTGCCGGGCATCCAGGGCGTGGTGCTCGGCGTGTCCATCATTCTCATCATCCTGTTCGCGCCGGAGGGCATTCTCTGGAAGCTGCGCGATCTGATCAGGGCGCGGCGGGGTGGTGCCCAATCTTCGGACCGGCCGGCCGCTTCCTCTCCGTCGGCCACGGCACAAGCCGCCGAGCGGCATACCCCTGCAGCCGGCGCACGCGCCATGCTCGAGGTGCAGGGGCTCTCGAAGAGCTTCGGCGGCCTCAAGGCCGTGCAGAACGTCTCGTTCACCGTGCGCGAGGGCGAGATCCTGGGCATCATCGGCCCGAACGGCGCCGGCAAGACGACGCTGTTCAACCTCTTGAACGGCATCATCCGACCGGACGCCGGCAGCGTGCGCTTCGCCGGGGAGAGCATCTTCGGCCAGTCGGCCAACGCCATCTGCCGCCGGGGCATCGGCCGCACGTTCCAGGTGGTGCGCCCGTTCCCGCGGCTGTCGGTGCTCGAGAACGTGGTGATCGGCGCCTTCGTGGCGACCGAGACGGACGCAGCCGCCTACGTCGTGGCCCGCAAGGCGCTGGCTCGCGTCGGCATGGAAGGCGACGCGCACCTCCTCGCCGGCGGTCTCACCACCAAGCAGCTCCGCCTTCTGGAGCTCGCCCGCGCGCTCGCCGGCAATCCCAAGCTGCTGCTCCTTGACGAGACCCTAGCCGGCCTCGGCTCCGACGCCGTCGAGGACATGCTCGCCGTGATCCGGCGTGTTGCCGCCGAGGGAACCACCATCGTCATCATCGAGCACACCATGCACGCCATGGTGCGCCTCGCCGATCGCTTCGTCGTGCTCGACCACGGCACCGTGCTGGCGGAAGGCCTGCCCGGGGCCGTCACCCGCGACCCTGCGGTGATCGAGGCCTACCTCGGCAAGAAGTGGAGCGCCCATGCTCGAGCTTGACAATGTGCATGTGGCCTACGGCGGGCTGAAAGCGCTGGAAGGCGTCTCGGTGAAGGTCGGCGCCGGCGATTTCGTGTCGATCATCGGCCCGAACGGGGCCGGCAAGACGACGCTGTTCAAAGCCATCTCGGGAGTTGTCACCCCGGTCGAAGGCAGCATCCGTTTCGACGGCCGGGACCTCGCCGGCATCGATCCGCCCGAGCGGCCGCACCTCGGCATCGCCCACGTGCCGGAAGGCCGCCAGGTGTTTCCGAACCTCACCGTGCTCGAAAATCTCGAGATGGGTGCCTGGACGCCCGCCGGTCGCCGCGACTGGTCGTCGAATCTCGATTACATCCTGGGCCTGTTCCCGGTGCTCTCCGAGCGCCGCAGCCAGCTGGCCGGCACGCTGTCGGGCGGCGAGCAGCAGATGGTCGCCATCGGGCGCGGCCTCGCCTCCTCGCCGCGCCTCCTCATGCTCGACGAGCCGTCGATGGGCCTCGCGCCTGCCATCGTCGACACCATTTTCGAGCGCATCGTCGAAATTCGCCGCGACAAGAAGCTGACGGTCCTGCTGGTCGAGCAGCGGGCCGTCGAGGCGCTGCAGTCGTGCGACCGCGGCTACGTGCTGGAGACGGGCCGCGTCGTGCTCGAGGGCGGGCACGAGGAGCTTCTATCGAACGACCGCGTTCGCAAAGCCTATCTCGGCATCTGATCCGCAGATCGCAAGCCGAACATTCCGGCACGGGCAACGTGTCGACATCCTGGGAGGAGCTACCATGACGAGACTATCGAAGCCGACCCGGCGCACCGTCGTCCAGACCGGCCTCGCCGGCTCCGCGGCACTGGCCCTCGGCCCCGTGGGCCTGGCGCGGGCCCAGGCCACCGAGGCGAAGGTCGCGCTGATTGCGCCGCTCTCCGGTCCCTGGGCGCGGCAGGGCGAGCTGATGAAGAAGGGCGCCGACCTCGCCATCAAGCACATCAACGCAGAGGGCGGGATCAAGTCGCTCGGCGGCGCCAAGATGTCGCTCGTCGTCCTCGATGCCGGCGACAGCGCCGAGAAGGCCAAGAACGCGGCGCAGCGGCTCGTCTCGTCCGAGACCGACGTGCTGGCGGGCGTCGGCTCGTGGCTCTCCTCGTTCACGCTGGCCATCACCGAGGTGACCGAGCGCGCCGACCTGCCGTGGCTCACGCTCTCCTATTCGGACCAGATCACGCTGCGTGGCTTCAAGAACGTCTTCCAGACCTCGATGCCGGCCAGCATGATGGCGATCGAGACGGTGCCGGCCGCGCTGAAGATCGCCGAGAAGGAAACGGGAAAGCGCCCCAAGACCATCTCGATCATCAACGACAACACGGCCTCTCCCGTCGCCTTCACCAAGGCGCTGCGTGATGGCGGCCTGGAGAAGATGGGCCTCAAGATCGTCTCCGACGACGTCTTCACGCCGCCGCTCGCCGATGCCTCTCCGCTCGTCCAGAAGCTGCGCTCGGCGCGTCCCGACCTCGTGCTCCTCGTCCCGACCGCGCTCTCGGACTACAAGCTGATCCTCGAGAAGATGAACGAGTTCGGCCTCGGCAAGGGCCGGGTGCCCGTCATCTCCAACGGCGCCCCTCTCGGCACGCCCGAGATTCTCAAGCTGCTCGGCAAGGACTTGCTGGAAGGACTGCTTTTCTCGATCGCCAACTGGCCGGGCAAGGGCCACGAGAAGCTCGAGGCGGAGTTCAAGGCGCTGAACGAGCCGTGGCTGTCGCAGGATCCCCTCTGCACGTACGGCCACATCATGGTCATGCGCGAGGCCATCGAGGCGGCCGGCAAGACCGACCGCAAGGCCGTCGGCGAGGCCATGCGCAAGCTCGACACCAAGGACGGCTCGGGCCGCTTCTTCCCCGGTGGCGGCGGTGTCATGAAGTTCGACGAGAAGGGCCGCCGCGTCGGTGCAGAGATCGTCATGGTGCAGTGGCAGGGCGGCGTGCCGGTGAGCGTCTATCCGGAGTCGTTCGCTGTAAAGCCGCCGGTTTGGGCCAAGAAGTAGCC
>JBFWQN010000392.1:0-5497 GCA_050249405.1 Hyphomicrobiaceae bacterium
CATCGACCCTTTGGCTACCGGAGATCTCGGCCGCCTCAGGGGGTGGCTGCAACTCTCCGACGTGCAGGGCTGGTGGGGCAGTGCAGCGCGGGCCGAGGCCGAGGTGGCGATGGCGCTTGCGAGCCCGAGCGCGATTTGCCGCATCGTCCACACCGATGGCGAGGCAGTCGGCTACGCGCATGCGCTCGACGGTGCCCTGATGGCGGGAGCTGGGCGACCGGAACTGCCGGGGAGTTGGGACTGCGCGCTGTTCATTGCCTCGCCAGCCCATCGCGGTCGAGGCATCGGGGCCAGCGCGCTCGAGTTGCTGGTGGCCGAGGTGTTCGCGACGACGCTCGCGGTGGGCTGCACGATCCGCGTGCCGGTTGCGAAGGAAAGCGCAGTGCGCGTGGTGGAGGCCGCCGGATTCAGCTGGAGTCACGTCGAGGAGGACGCCGCACTCGGGCGTGTGTGGGTGCTCGCGTGCGAGCGGCCGCGCCGCTGACGAGGGCGGGGTGGGCCGGCGGCGAGGGCGATTTGGCCCACTTTCAGGCCGCGATGGCCTGCATGGCGCTCTCGAAGACGCGGCGGCCATCGGCCGAGCCCAGAATCTTGTCGAAGTGCCGCTCCGGGTGCGGCATCAGCCCGACGATGCGGCGCGACGCATCGCAAATGCCGGCGATATTGCGCTGGGCGCCGTTCGGATTGGCGGCGGGTGTCGGCTGCCCCGAAACCGGATCGACATAGCGGAATACGACGCGGCCTTCGCCTTCGAGGCGATCGAGGGTGGCGGCATCGGCGAAGTAGTTGCCATCACCGTGGGCCACCGGGATGTTGACGATCTCACCCCGCGTGTAGGCGCGCGTGAAGACCGTATCCGTCTGCTCGACCTTCAGGAACGTGTCGCGGCACACGAACCGGAGCGAGGCGTTGCGCTGCAGCACGCCGGGTAGCAGGCCGGTCTCGCACAGGATCTGGAAGCCGTTGCAGATGCCGAGCACAGGCATGCCGGCCTTCGCCTTGGCGATCACCTCGCGCATGATGTTGGAGTGGGCGGCCATGGCACCGCAACGCAGGTAGTCGCCGTAGGAGAAGCCGCCCGGCAGCACGATCACGTCGACGGCCGGCAGCGCCGTGTCGCCATGCCAAACCATGTGCGCGGGCCGGCCAGTGACCGCCTCGAGCGCGACCTTGACGTCGCGGTCGCAGTTGGAGCCGGGGAAGACGATGACGGCAGAGCGCATGCTGGATCTCCTACCTCGATGGCTCAGCCGAACCGCCACCACACCGCGATCAGCGCCGCCAGCAGCGGGACCAGGATGAAGATCGCCGCCTTGACGGCCATGAACTTGATGGCACGGACGGCGTCGTCGTGGACATCGGACTGGATGATGGGATCGGGAGGCGAGCCCATGCTCAGCCGCCGAGCTCGTAGCTGTAGTTCTCGATGACCATGTTGGCGAGCAGCTCGCGGCACATGCGCTCGACCTCCGCCTTGGCCTTGTCGGCGTCGGTCTCGGCGATCTCGACCTCGATGTACTTGCCCTGGCGCACCTCCCCGACACCCTGGAAGCCGAGGCTGCCGAGCGCGTTCTGGATGGCCTTGCCCTGCGGATCGAGGACGCCGGTCTTGAGGGTGATCTTGATGCGGGCTTTCATGCGAGCGAGGGAGCAGAGAGCGGGCATCGGCAAAGAGCGCTCGTTGCGCAATAGCCAACTAACCAACTCACTCCTCCCTACTTCCTCCCCTTCAATTCGGCTTCTGACCGTTGGTCGAAACGAGCACGGGACCCGAGCCCTTCGGCCGCGGGTTCTCGGTGAGGACGCCGAGGCGGCGCGCCACCTCCGTGTAGGCCTCGAGCACACCACCCAAATCGCGGCGGAAGCGGTCCTTGTCGAGCTTGTCGCCCGAGGACGCGTCCCACAGCCGGCAGCAGTCCGGGCTGATCTCGTCGGCCAACACGATGCGCATGTTGTCGTTCTGCTCCCAGAGGCGCCCGAACTCGACCTTGAAGTCGATGAGACGGATGCCGATGCCTAGAAACAGGCCGACCATGAAGTCGTTGATCCGGATCGCGAGGCTCATGATCTCGTCGATCTCCTGGGGGCTCGCCCAGCCGAAGGCCGTGATGTGCTCCTCGGAGACCATTGGATCGTTGAGCTTGTCGTTCTTGTAGTAGAACTCGATGATCGAGCGGGGAAGTTGCGTCCCTTCCTCGAGACCGAGGCGCGTGGCGAGGGAGCCAGCCGCGACGTTGCGCACGACGACCTCGAGCGGGATGATCTCGACCTCGCGGATGAGCTGCTCGCGCATGTTCAGGCGCTTCATGAAGTGCGTCGGCACCCCGATCTCGCCGAGGCGCTGGAAGACGTACTCCGAAATACGGTTGTTCAATACGCCTTTGCCGTCGATCTGTGCGTGCTTCTTGCCGTTGAGAGCGGTGGCATCGTCCTTGAAGTGCTGAATGAGCGTGCCGGGCTCGGGCCCCTCGTAGAGGACCTTTGCTTTGCCCTCGTAAACGCGACGCCGCCTGTTCATCTCGTCGATCCCTGTGAAGGAGTCAGTGCTCGTCCTGGCGCAGACCGCTGGCTGGCCGATCCCTCGCCAGTCCGCGGTCGGCGCGGCGCGCCCCACGTCGCGTAGACGGCACGAGCCAATTGTCCCGCACCGCACCACGACGCACGGGACTCTAGCCGAACCGGAGGGGAGAAACAATGTTAGGGGGGCTCGCTTGGCCGGTCGCGGTTTGCGACGGCGTCCGCTTCCGATTGCTTTTAGGCGGCTAGCCGGTCTATCTCGGCAAGGGTGCCAAGGTGCATCGGCGCCGAGCGCCGGTCGCGCGAGTCGAAGTTTTGTTGCAACCACCGATGGCGAGGAGCCCATGACCACGTTCGACGACCGCGAAAAGAGCTTCGAGAAGAAGTTCGCCCACGACCAGGATCTCCGGTTCAAAGCCGAGTCGCGGCGGAACAAGATGATCGCCGAGTGGGCCGGCACCAAGATGGGTATCACGGGCGCAGCGCTTGACGACTACGTGAAGGCCGTCCGCAGGGCCGACCTGGCAGAGAAGGGCGACGACGACGTGATCCGCAAGATCGCCAAGGATCTGGCGGACAAGGGCGTCGCAGTGGGCGATGCCGAAATTCGCCGCCAGATGGGTGAGTTCCTGGCCAAGGCTGTTGCGGATATCGAGGGCAGCGCCCGCTAAGGCCGGCTAACCGAGCTTCTTCAAGAACATCCCGAAGGTCAGCAGACCTTCGGGCCATGGTCCGTGGCCGGAGGCGGTGTCGAGATGACCCGCTCCGGCGATGATGGAGACGTCGGAGCCCCAGGCGGCGGCGAGCTCCTGTGCCTGATCGACGGTGCAGAACGGATCGGTCGAGCTGCCGATCAGCTTGGATGGGAATGGCAGCCTTGCCGTCGGGTTCGGCGCAAAGCCGCCGTCCGTGGCGGGCCATACGTCACGCCCGTCGAGAACTGTCGGTGCAACCAGGAAGGCACCCGCGAGCCGTCCGGCCAACTGTGGCGCGGCCGCTGCTGTAGCCGTAATGCCGCAGTCGTGAGCCACGATCACGGCTGGCCTCTTGGTGGACGAGACAGCTGCGACGATACGCTCCACCCAGTCTCCGATGCGTGGCGTGTCCCAATCGGCCTGCTCGACACGGCGCGCGGTCGACAGGTTGCGCTGCCACCGTGAAAGCCAGTGGTCCTCGCCGGCCCCTGTCCAACCGGGCACGATCAGGATATCGATATCGCGGACGCGCATGCCAAACCCCTGGCGTTTGGGACATTCTGCTGCGACACTTGTGCGTGCAGCGTGCGAGACTGGCGCAATGACATATTGTCCAACCGCGACTGTCGTGGCGGCATTACGCCAATTCGTGCCCGTGGCGCTTCTCGCTGCAGTTGCGATATGCACGATCACTTTGGTTGATGCTTATGCGCAGATGGCATGCTCACGCAAGCTATGCCCGCAAATGAGTTCCTGTGCCGAAGCGTATTATTATTACCACGTCTGCAGGCACACCGAGCGAGATGCCGATGGAGACGGCATTCCGTGCGAAAATGTCTGCGGGAAGACGAAAATCGACATGATTGCGCTGCTCAAGGCAATGCCGATTGCCGGTTTTGACTTCGCAGCTATTGCGGAGGCGGCCGGCCCGGCTATCGGACCGGATAGAACGAAGGTATCAGCCGGGACCGTTGAGGTAACTCACGACGATCGAGGATCGGGGGAGCCAGCGTCGCCGCAGAGCGTAGTCAGTGTTTCAAAAGGCTTCGCTTGCGGTACAAAGCGGACTTGCTCGGAGATGACTTCATGCGCGGAGGCCTGCTTCCATCTCACTCAGTGCGGGGTCAGTCGACTGGATGGCGATCGTGATGGAATTCCATGCAATAGACTTTGCAGCGGGCAACGCTGTCGTTGAAGTTGGGGATGATCGCCAGTGAAGCTCTATATCACGCCCACGTCGCCCTATGCCCGTGTTGCCCGCATCGTCGTCCTCGAGAAGGGCCTCGGTGGCCGCGTGGAGGTGATCGAGGCCGAGACGCGCAAGCAGGGCAGCCCCTACTACGCGATCAATCCATCGGGCCGCGTGCCGTTCCTCGTGCGCGACGACGGCGTGGCCATCGAGGACAGCCAGCTCATCGCGACCTACCTCGACAATCTCGATGGCCGGCCGTCGATGACACCACCTCTTTCGATGGACGGATGGGAGTACGGCCGTCTCGAGGGCTATGCCCGCTCCATGACCGACGGACTTTCGGTGTGGGTGCGGGAGATGCGCCGCCCCGAGGGCGAGCGATCGCCGACGATCGTGGCGCACGAGGCGGCCCGCGGCCAGCGGCTCGCCGATTTCTGGGAGCGCGAGATCGGCCACCGGCTGATGCAGGGGCCCATGAACCTGGCGCAGCTCTATCTGTTGGCTGGCCTCGATCAGGCCGCGCACTGGAAGCTGGCCGACTACGCGGCATCACGTCCCGGGCTCCGGCAGTGGCGCCACCGGCTGAGCGAGAACGCGTCGGTGGCCGCAACCGCGCCGGGCCAGCAGGGCCGGTAGGCGAGCCTGCCTACGCGGTCGTGCGACTGCGCATCGAGGCGGCAACTCGCGCGAGGGTGCCAAGCGTCGAGGCGTCGAGCCGTCCATCCACGCGGGCCGGCCGGAAGTGCCGCTGAAACGCCGTGAGAACGCGACACGTCGTATCGTCGAGCCTGCCGCTTGCCGGCACCTCGTAGCCGCAGCTGCCGAGAAGAGCCTGCGCGCGCGCCACCTGAGCGCTGGCCGTATCCAGGCCAAGCCCCTCGTCGCGATCGTCGACCGGCTCCGGCGGCAGCCAGAGACCGACGCCGGCTGCTGCCAGCACCGCCCAGTCGAATTTCTCGCCCGGATCGTTCTTGCGCAGCGGCGCCACATCGGAATGCGCGAGCACGCGCTCTCTCGGAATCGACCAGCGGTCGACGACGTCCTTCGCCAAGGCCTTGACGGCCGCCATCTGCGTCTCGGGAAAATCCGGGTA
>JBFWQN010000393.1:0-5474 GCA_050249405.1 Hyphomicrobiaceae bacterium
CTATTTCGTGGCGGCCGAGCTTCGCTTCGCCGCAGCGCCGTTCGTCCTCCTGGTGGCGGGCTGCGGCACCGGCAGCCAGGCCGTCTCGGCAGCGCTAGTCTATGGCCCCAATGCCCGCGTCGTCGGGCTCGACATCTCGGAGGCGAGCCTCGCCTATGCCGGCACGATGGCGCGTCGCATGGGTGTGGGGAACCTCGAGCTCGTCCTCGGCGACATCGACAAGCTGCCCGGCATCGAGCCGTCGTGGCGCGGCCGCTTCAAGGTCATCGAGTGCTGCGGCGTTCTGCACCACATGGCCGATCCATTCGGCGCCTGGCAGCGGCTCCTCGATTGCCTCGCCCCGGACGGACTGATGCTCGTCGGCCTCTACAGCGCACATGCGCGGCGCCATCTCGAGACGTTGCGGCAAGACGACAATTTTCCCGCCCCCGGCTGCAGCCTCGACGAGCTGCGGGCCTATCGAGAGCACTTGTTCGCACGCGGCGCTGAAGCGCCTGGAGCCAGCTACCTTCGGTCTCGCGACGCCTTCACGTCCAGCGGCTTCCGCGACTTCTTCCTGCACGTCAGCGAGAAGGTGACGACGCTGGTGGAGGTCGACCGCTTCCTTGCGGACAATGGTCTTCGCTTCCGCGGCTTCACCAGCGTCGGCGCCGCGCCCTTCAGGCGGCGCTTCCCTACGGCGCGACCGCCGGGACGGCTCGCCCAGTGGGCCGAGCTCGAGGCCGAGATGCCCGACCTGTTCCTCGGCATGTACCAGCTCTGGGTCTCGCGCATCTGACCTCGATGCGCCTCCATCCGCCTCAAGCGGCCGCCCGGGCATCCTCCCGGATCATCGACGCCCCCTTCTCCGCGATCATGATCGTCGGAGCGTTGGTGTTGCCCGTGGTGACCAGCGGCATGATCGAGGCATCGATGACGCGCAGCCCCTGAAGCCCACGCACCCTCAGCCGCGAGTCGACCACGGCCTGCGGGTCCTCTCCCATCCGGCACGTGCCCACCGGGTGATAGATGGTGGTGCCGAAATCGCGCGCGTAGGCGGCGATCTCTGCGTCCGTGCGTACGTCCGGGCCGGGCACGATCTCCGCGGCGGCATGCGCCTGGAGCGCCGGTTGTGCGAAAATACGGCGCGCGTGCGCGATCGCCGCCCGCATGACACGCATGTCGCCCGGGGCCGACAGGTAGTTCGGACGGATGACCGGCCGCTCGTGAGGGTCCGGCGATTGCGCCATGATGGTGCCCCGGCTCTCCGGCCGTGCAATCGAGCAGGCGACCGTCGCGCCGGGCTCGCGCTCCAATGCCCCGAACACGGCCGGATCGTAGCTCGCGGGCGAGAACAGCAGCTGAATATCCGGGCTCGCCAGTCCTTCACGGCTGCGACAGAAGACCTGCGCGCTCGAGACGCCGAAGGTCAGAGCTCCGCGCCCGGTCACCAGCCACTTCGCCACCTCGCCGACGAGCAGTGCGCCCCGCGCCAGCTCGTTGATGGAGCGCGCGTTCTTGACGCGGTGCGAGACGCGCGCGACGTAGTGATCGGACAGGTTCGAGCCCACCCCCGGCAGGTCGTGCCTTACCTCGACGCCGATCGCCTTCAGATGCTCGGCCGGCCCGATCCCCGACACCTGCAGCAGATGCGGCGAGTTCACGCTGCCCGACGAGACGATCACCTCGCGCCGCGCACGGATGTCGATCTCGCGTCCCATCTGGTCGATGCGCACGCCGGTTGCGCGTTGCCCGTCGAGCAGGATGCGCAGCGCGAGAGCATTCGTGAGAACCCGGAAATTGGACCGCCGGCGCGCGTGCCGAAGGAACGTCTGCGCGGTGGAGCCGCGGAAGCGGCCGTTGCGCGACATCTGCGAGTAGCCGACGCCCTCGGCCGGGCTCTCACCGGAAAGATCCTTGGCAAAGGGATGACCAGCCTGCTGCGCCGCCTCGACGAAGCGATGCGTGAGCGGCAGGACCGTGCGATAGTCCTCGATGAGCAGCGGCCCGGCCTTGCCGCGATGCTCGCCGTCGCCCGGCGCATAGCGCTCGATCGCCTTGAAATGCGGCTTGCAGTCGTCGTAGCTCCACCCACGGCAACCCATTTGTGCCCAGTGGTCGAAGTCGGCCGGATTGCCCCGCACGAACAGCATGCCATTGATGGAGGACGAGCCGCCGAGCACCCGTCCGCGCGGCCAGTGGATCGCGCGATTGCCCGAGCGCGGATCGGGCGCGGTCTCGTAGTTCCAGTTGACGAGCGGGTTCTTCAACAGCTTGAGCACCCCGGCCGGAACATGAATCCACGGGTGCAGATCGCGCGGTCCCGCCTCGAGCAGGATGACCTGCGCTCCGTCCGCCGAGAGCCGGTCCGCCAGCACACAGCCGGCCGAGCCTGCCCCGACGATCACGTAATCCGCCTCCATTGCGTCCTCCCGCTCCCTTGGCGCCGGGAGAATAGCGGCCGCTCATCGTCCTGCAATGGCATGCATCGCCGCTCCGAATTTGCGGGAACGTCACCGAATGAACCTATTCTGAACAATGATTTCAGACAGCGTTCAGCCGTCGGGGCGCAAGATCGGCGCCAGATTGCAGCAATGGAGCCCGGAAGATGTCCATTCTCAAAGCCACCACGCTCGGACTGCTCGTCGCGGTCAGCTTCGCGGCCGGCGCCTCGGCCCACGATTCCGGTGGCCTCTCGCGCACCCAGGCCCGGCAGCTCGACGCCATCGAGCAGGGCCGGCGCGACGGCTCGATCACCCGGCGCGAGTATCGTGACCTCGTCTCGGAGCAGGCACGCATCGCCGACATGGAGCGCCGCGCGCGCGCCAACGGTCATGTGAGCGGGCGCGAGGTGCGAACCATCCGCGAGGCGCAGCGCGACGCGGCCGTGCACATCTCCGAGGACAGCACCAACGGCCGCACCAACCTGTGGCGCCGCTGGAAGGCCCGGCACGGGTTGTGATCGTACGCGGGCGCACCCTGCATCGGATAAGGGGAGCGCCCGATTTCAACCGCGCTCGGCGATGAGCGCGGTGACGGCGGCGCGCAGCTCGGCAAGTCCGAGCCCCGTCTCCGATGAGGTCGTGACGATCTCGGGATAGGCTGCCGGATGGCGCTTGAGTGCGGTCACGGTCGCCTCGGTGACTGCGGCGAGAGCCTTCGGCGGAATCTTGTCGGCTTTCGTCAGCACCACCTGGAACGTAACGCCGGCCCCGTCGAGCAGCTCCATGATCTCGTCGTCGACGCGCTTCAGCCCGTGCCGCGCATCGACCAGCAGCAGCACCCTGACGAGCGTCCGCCGGCCGCGGAGGTAATCTTTGACGAGCCGGGTCCAGGCCTCGACCTTCTCTTTCGGCGCCTTGGCAAAGCCGTACCCCGGCATGTCTACGAGATAGAACGGCGGCGTCCAGTCCGCGAGAAAGTAGTTGAGCTCCTGCGTGCGACCCGGCGTGTTCGAGGTGCGTGCCAAGCCTCCGTGCCGCACGAGGCCGTTGATGAGGCTCGATTTGCCGACGTTCGAGCGGCCCGCGAACGCCACCTCGATCGGTCCCGCATCGGGCAGGTGCTCGAGCGCCGGCACGCTCTTCAGGAAGCGCCAGGCCCGCGCGAACGGGCCTGTTGCCGGCTCCTCGGCGACGGCCGCATCAGTGCGCCGCGCCCGCAACGTCTCCATCGGCCGATCCTTCTCCGCCCGCCGGCACGGCCGGGCCGCATCCGTCTGCGCTGCTAGCTCCGGCTCCCGGATTTTTTCGCCGAGACCCAGGCGAGCAGCCGGTCGGCGCCAATGTTCTTCCAGAGGTGGATCTCGGCGCCGTTCTTCTTCGAGATGTAATACTGCTGCGAGAGCGACAGCACGTTGTTCCAGGCCCAGTAGATGACGAGGCCCACGGGAAACGATGCCAGCATGAACGTGAACATCACCGGCATCCAGTTGAACACCTGCTGCTGGACCGGGTCCGGCTGCTGCGGATTCAACTGCATCTGCACCCACATCGTGATGCCCATCAGTATCGGCCAAAGACCGATGTGCAAGAACTCGGGAACCGCGAACGGGAGCAGGCCGAACAAGTTGAACAGCGACGTCGGGTCCGGCGCGGACAGGTCGTGCACCCACCCGTAGAAGGGCGCATGGCGCATGTCGATCGTGACGAACAGGACCTTGTAGAGCGCAAAGAAGACGGGGATCTGCAGCAGCATCGGCAGGCAACCCGCCATCGGGTTGATCTTCTGCTTCTTGTAGAGCTCCATCAGCTCCTGTTGCTGCTTCATCTTATCGTCTTTGTAGCGCTCCCGCAGCTTCTCCATCTCTGGCTGCAGCTTCTTCATCTTCGCCATCGACTCGTAGCTCTTCGAGGCGAGGGGGAAAAAGACCGCCTTGACGAGCACGGTCGTCGCCAGGATGGCGAGGCCGAAATTGCCCTTGAGCCCCAGAGAGCCGAAGAAGTGTGCCAGCCAGTCGATGATATGGAACAGCGGCTTGGTGATGAAATAGAACCAGCCCCAGTCGATCATCAGATCGAACTTGGCGATGTCGAGCGAGGCGGCGTAGCCCTCGATGGCGCCCACCTTCTTGGCGCCGGCGAAGAGGCGGCTGGAGACGGATTTGGTCTCTCCAGGTGCGACCGCGACGCCGCGCTTCACGTAGTCGATCTGGAAGCTTTCCTTCTGCGCTCCGGTCTTCGCGTAGGCCGTGGCGAAGACGTCGCGCTCCTCCTTCTGGTCGGGGATGAGAGCCGTCGCCCAGTATTTGTCGGTGATGCCGAACCAGCCGCCCGTGACCTTGTCGAAGCTCTGCGAGCGGGTCTGCCCCTCCTTCAGGTCGGCCAGCATCTTGGAATAGGTGAGCTCCTGGAGGCCCTTTTCACCGGCAACCCCGATGGGACCCTCGTGCAGGATGTAGAAGCCCTCGATCTTGGGCGTGCCGTGGCGAGAGATGAGAGAGCGGTGGTCGAGCACCACCGGCGCCGTCCCCTTGTTGGCGACGCTGTCCTCGATCGTGAACATGAAAGCCGAGTCGATCCCGACGACGCGCCGGAAAACCAGACCCTGGCCGTTGTCCCATTCCAGCGTCACCGGCGACGACGGCGCCAGGGCCCCGCTGCCTACCTGCTTCCACTCGGTCGAGGCGTCGGGCAGGCGCGCGGCGGTGCCGGCGGGTGCCAGCCAGCCGAGCTCGGCATAGTATGGATTGGGCGAGGCCGTCGGCGAGAGCAGCGTGACGAGCGGACTCTTCGGGTCGGGCTTCTCGTGGTACTGGGCGAGGCTCACATCGTCGATGCGCCCACCCTTGAGCGCGATGGAGCCCTTGATGCCGGGCGCATCGATCGCAACCCGCGGCGACAGCGCGAGTGCGCCCTCCCGGCTCGTTACGAGTGCGACTGGCGGCGCCGCCGGCGGCGCCACACCCGCCGGACGCGCAACGCCTGGCACGGCTCCCGGAGCGCTCGTGGCGCCTCCCGAGCCGGGCAGAGCCGACTCGGTCTGCTGCTGGCTCG
>JBFWQN010000394.1:0-5473 GCA_050249405.1 Hyphomicrobiaceae bacterium
GCTTTCTCAGGGTCAACGGGGCGCTGTCGCGCCTCACGGGCTACTCCGAGACCGAGCTGCTGCAACTCGACGACCTCGCCATCACTCACCCGTCCTTCGTGAGCGAGAGCCGGAGCCGGCTCGAGAGGCTGGTCGCTGGAGCGGAGGTCGAGTTCAGCGTCGAGAAGCAGTATGTGCGCAAGGACAGCAGCACGTTCTGGGGCCAGGTCACGGTCCACGCCATCCTCGACGGGAACGGCCCCACACGGCGCGCAACGCTGGTCGTGCAGGACATCTCCGAGCGCAAGGAAGCCGAGCAGCAGCGGCTTCTTCTCATGCGCGAGGTCGGTCACCGCTCGAAGAACCTGCTCTCCGTCGTGCAGGCGATCGCGCGCCAGACGGCTCGCGATTCGCCTCCCGACCGCTTCATCGAAAGCTTCTCGAGGCGGCTTCAGGGGTTGTCGTCGTCCCAGGATCTCCTCGTGGCCGGCGACTGGAAGGGTGTGCCCCTCGACGAGCTGGCACGCTCGCAACTGAGCCATCTCGGAGAAAGCCGGGACGTCCGGCTGTCGATCTCCGGCACTCCCCTGATAGTCTCGGCCTCGGCCGCTCAGGCCATCGGCCTGGCGCTGCACGAGCTTTCGACCAACGCCCTCAAATACGGCTCGCTGTCCGGTCTGGATGGCCGGGTCAGCGTCGGCTGGAGCCTCGTGGACGCGGCGGGCGGACGTCGCTTCGTCATGAGCTGGACCGAGGTCGGCGGTCCGCCGGTCACCCAGCCGGCGCGTCGCGGCTTCGGCTCGGCGGTCGTCGAGCGCATGGCCAGCGCCGCGCTTCGCGGCACGGCGAGCCTGGTTTTCCTCCCTGACGGGGTGACATGGACGCTCGACGCCCCCGCAGCATCGGTTCTGGAGGCGGCGGGCGACGAGACGTGAGGGCGTGCAGACTGCGCGAGGCCGCCTGCCGCCAAGACGCTAGCGGATCTCCTGCGGATCGTAGGCGAGGCCGGCCGCGCCGTAGCCGCCATCGACGTTGAGCACGTGGCCCGTGACCCACTGGCACTCGTCGGAAGCGAGCCACAGGGCCGCATTGGCCACCGCCTCAACCGAGCCGTAATGGCCCTCGGGAATGCGTGAGATGTAGTTGGCCTTCCGCGACGGCCCGTGATGGCTGATGCCCGTCTCGATCGGCCCCGGCGCGATGGCATTGACCATCACGCCTTGGCCTGAGAGCTCCACCGCGAGCACCTTCGCCACGTGCATCACGGCCGCTTTCGAGGCGCCGTAGGCGACACCGCCCATGTTGCCCCGCTGGCCCGAGATCGAGCCGATCTGCACGATGCGTCCGCCGCTCTGCTCGAGCATGCGCCGGGCCGCGGCCTGGGCCGTGAGGAACGAGCCCGTGAGATTGATGGCCAGCACGCGATGCCAATCGGCGAGGCTCGTGTCGAGCGCGAGCTTGTGCAGGCCGATGCCGGCGTTGTTGACGAGGATGTCGATCCTGCCGAAGCGGGTGACGGTCTCGGCCACCTGCGCCTCGCAGTCGGCGGCCTCCGCCACGTCGGCACGGAAGGCGTGTGCCTGGCCCCCTGCCGTCCGGATGGCCTCGGCGGTGCGCTCGGCCTTGGCCAGGTCCCGGTCCGAGCAGAGCACGGATGCGCCCTCTGCCGCGTAGAGACGCGAGATGGCGCCGCCGATACCCCCTCCGGCCCCGGTCACGAGGGCGGCCTTGTCCTTCAATCGCATCGCGCGATCCTCCTTGAATGCATCGGCGGGCGGCATCGCATCCCTGGCAGCGGTCGTTGAGATGCGGGCCCGATCCCGCCTAGGATGAATCGAGATACAGGCGGCACTCAAGCGCGAGGTATGAACATGGCTCTGCAACTCGACGGCGATCTCGTTCTGGCCGGCGCCGGCAACATGGGTGGTGCCATGCTCGCGGGCTGGCTGAAGGGCGGCCTCGACCCGAAGCGGATCGTGGTGCAGGACCCGTCGCCACCGCCGGCCGTGGCAGCCCTGCTGGCCAAGCACGGCATCGCGGCGCATGCGACCTTGCCCGAGCGGGCTGCGCCTCCGGCCGTGCTGCTGATGGCGGTGAAGCCGCAGGTCATGGAGGACGTGTTCCCGCCGCTCGGCAAGCGCGCCGGTCCGGGGACGCTGGTGCTGTCCATCGCCGCGGGAAAGACCATCGCGAGCTTCGAGCGCCATCTCGCGCCCGGCGTGGCCGTCGTCCGCTCGATTCCGAACACGCCAGCCGCGGTCGGGCGCGGCATCACCGTCGCAGCACCCAACCGCCATGTGACAACCGCCCAGCGCGCACTCTGCGATGCGCTTCTCGGTGCGATCGGCGAGGTGGGCTGGGTCGACGACGAGGCGCTGATCGACCCCGTGACGGCGGTGTCGGGCTCGGGGCCGGCCTACGTCTTCTATCTGACCGAGTGTCTTGCCGCCGCCGGCGTGAAGGCAGGCATTGCCCCGGATCTCGCCATGCGGCTGGCCAGGGCCACGGTCGCCGGCTCCGGCGAGCTGATGCGCCAGTCCGATCTCGGGCCGGACCAGCTTCGCAAGAACGTCACCTCGCCCAACGGCACGACCTACGCCGCATTGCAGGTGCTGATGGGCGAGAAGGGACTCGAGCCGCTGATGACCGAGGCCATCGCGGCTGCGACACGCCGCTCGCGCGAGCTGGCGAGCTGAGGACGCGGGCGGGTTCAGGCCTTGCGGGCCGCCCGCGAAAGCGCTTCGCCGATGGCTCGGAGCAAGGCCCCGAGGGGATCGAGGCCGCCGGCTACGGCGTGCGTCTCGGCTCGAGTGAGCGGGCGGATGCCGCCTTCTGACGTGTCCTTCATGTTTCTCGTCCTGCGCTGCATCGGGTTCCGGCTTCGACCCGGCAACAGTGGCGCAAGAGTGGACGGGGCGCTGTGCGCCGGCGCACATTTCGCGAGCCGGCCTCGCTCGACCAGGAGCGAGACCGGCTCGTTGCCCTCGATGCACCGGACGAGGCCTCGCCTCAGCGGCGCGTCGAGTGCAACGGCTCGCTGCCGCGGTTGCCCGAGGTCGCGGCGATCATGATGCCGAAGCCGACCGCAATGCCCACTCCGATGACGATGAGGCCGATGATGCCGCCGGAGGTCTCGTCGATCTCGGCGGCGTTGAGCTCGCGGATGTCGCTGGATTGGACGTTCGTGGTCATGGGTAGCTCCGTCGATGGCAGTTCCAGAGCGCGCTGGGCGCTGTCCGGCGACGATCGCCGGTGAGAGACAGACTGCCTGCGTGAGCCTGCGCGTGCTGTGCTGGCTGGCACAGGGCGCACATGATGGCACCACTCAACTGCCGAGGATCACCGTCGCCGTGGCCATCGCCGCGATGCCCTCGCGGCGGCCGGTGAAGCCGAGCCCCTCGGTCGTCGTCGCCTTGACCCCGATCCGGTCCACCTCGAGCCCGAGCATGCCGGCGATGGCCGCGCGCATGGCCTCGCGATGGGGACCGATGCGTGGGGCCTCGCACAGGATCGTGAGGTCGACGTTGGTTATGCGCCCGCCGCGCTCCCGCACGCGGCGTGCCGCGTCCTCGAGAAACAGATGCGAGGCGGCGCCTTTCCAGCGCATGTCGCTCGGCGGGAAGTGCTGGCCGATGTCGCCGTCGCCGATGGCGCCGAGCAGGGCATCCGTCAAGGCGTGGAGCGCCACATCGGCGTCGGAGTGACCTTCGAGCCGATGCGAGTGGGGGATGCGCACCCCGCCGAGCCAGACGTGATCGCCCTCGGCGAAGCGGTGCACGTCGAACCCGTTGCCCGTGCGCACGTCGGGCACCGCCCTGCCGCTGAGCTCGCGCTCGGCCATCTCGATATCCTCCGCGGTGGTGAGCTTGCGATTGCGCTCGCTGCCTTCGACGAGGGCCACGCGCAGCCCATGCCATTCGGCGACGGCCGCATCGTCGGTGAAGTCGGACAGGTTGCCGGCCGCCGCCGCGCGATGCGCTGCGAGAATCGCCGCGAATCGGAAGCCTTGAGGAGTTTGCGCCCGCCATAATCCCTGTCGCGATAGGGTTGCGGCGACGCAGCCGTCCGCATCGGCTCGCTTCAGGGTGTCCGCCAGCGCCAGGGCCGGCACGGCCGCGTCGTGCACGGCGAGGGCATCGACGACGCGTGCAATGAGCGCCGGGTCGGCGAAGGGGCGCGCCGCATCGTGGATCAGGACGCCGTCCGGCGCCATGTGCGTCAGCGCCTCGAGGCCGGCGAGCACCGAGATCTGACGGGTCGAGCCGCCCTCGACGGGTGGCAGTAGGCGTGGAACGCCGCCGACGCACCTGTCGTAGACGGCACGGTCGGCCGGATGGATGACCACCTGCAGTGCACCCATGCCCGCACAAGCCGAGAATGCCTCCAGCGTGCGGCGCAACACCGGGATGCCGGCGACCGGGAGGTACTGCTTGGGACGGCTGCCGGCTCCTCCGGCGCGCGTGCCGCGGCCGGCGGCCACGATGACGGCTGCAATGCGCACGAGCGGCTCCAGGCGGGGATCGACGAGGTGGCTTCTGCCATAGCTGGCGGGAGCGTGTTGCGCAAACGTCAGTCATTGATCCCGTTCGCCGCCTCAATTTCGCACTTGCGAGCAAACGGGCCTCAACCTAGAGTGCCTTAAGTTCGGGCAGCGTCGAGATGTGCCCTTAACTTAGGCAATCAGCCATTTTGGCATCTCCATTCGCCGGGATCAGGATGCGACCGCCGCACTGTCGAGACGATACGAGCGCGTCCCCGGCCTGCACGGCCGGGCCGTTGGCGCAACCGCTCGTCGTCGGACGCCATGTGCTCGACAATCCGGTGCTGCTCGCCCCCATGTCGGGCGTCTCGGACTTGCCCTTTCGTAGCATCGCCGCCGCACAGGGCGCAGGCCTCGTCGTCTCCGAGATGGTGGCGAGCCGCGAGCTCGTGTCCGCTAGGCCGGACGTCGTGCGCCGGGCTGACGGTCGAGGACTGCGCCCGCACGTCATACAACTCGTCGGCTGCGAGGCGCACTGGATGGCGGAGGGTGCCCGCCTCGCCGAGGGGGCTGGCGCGGAGATCGTAGATATCAACATGGGCTGTCCCTCGCGGGAGGTGACCGGCCGGCTGTCCGGCAGCGCGCTGATGCGCGAGCCGGATGCGGCGCTCGCACTGGTCGAGGCCGTGGTCCGTGCGGTCTCCGTGCCGGTGACGCTGAAAATGCGCCTCGGCTGGGACGATGGATCGTTGAACGCGCCGGACATCGCGCGGCGCGCCGAGGCGGCGGGGATCCAGCTCGTCACCGTGCACGGCCGCACGCGCTGCCAGTTCTTCAAGGGGCGCGCCGACTGGCGCCGGGTGGCCGCGGTCAAGGCCGCGGTGAAAATTCCCGTCGTCGTCAATGGCGACATCACAGGTCCGGACGAGGCGCGGGAGGCCCTCGCGCAGTCGGGCGCGGACGGCGGCAGGGTCGGTCGCGGCGCGTAGGGCGCGCCCGGGCAGCCAGCCCGCA
>JBFWQN010000395.1:0-5458 GCA_050249405.1 Hyphomicrobiaceae bacterium
GAGCCTTGCACGGCCACGGCTTTTGAACGCGGCCCGGCGGGTGCATCGCCTGCGCGGGGGGCTCCGGCTCCCGAGGGCTGCACAAGGTCCCACCGATTGATCGCGCTCAAGGGACGCTCACCTCGAAGCGGACATGGTTGGAAGGGATCAACGAGAGGGAAAGACGGGACGACCAATGAACCATCGCCACCGCCGTGTGCTGCAGGCTGTTTTCGCACATCCGATCAGCGCCAATATCGATTTCAAAGAGGTCGTGCACGTGCTCGAGGAGCTCGGCGCGGAGGTGGACAACAAATCCGGCAACCGCATCGGCGTGACGCTCAACGGCCACACTGCAGCCTTCTCGGTCGCGCACCACAGCCTGCCGAAGGAGGAGGTGGTGCAGATCCGCAAATTCCTGGAAACCTGCGGCATCGACCCGGCGGCTTATCCGGCGTGATCGTCGATCACCCCCAGGAGGCGACGCATGAAGGCGGCAAGACATCGAGCGGTGCTGGCTTTGGCAGGGGCGGCGGGAATTCTCGGCACCTTGTCGCTCGGTGCCATGGCCCAGCAGAGCGCACCGGGACAGACCGCGCCGCCGGCTCAGTCGCATCCGCGGCCCGGCTTCGACTACTGGCAGCCGGACTGGATGGTCAGGGAGCTGTGGGGGCCGGGCCGGATGCCCAAGGGGATGATGACGCGACTCCTCCGGCACACGACGTACGTGAGCTATGGTGTGCCGCCCAAGTACGAGGGCGCCAAGCCGACAGTGCCGGCCAGCCCCGAGACGACGGCCGCAGGCGCCGCTCTCTACGCCGCGAACTGTGCCGGTTGCCACGGCAAGGACGGGCTCGGCGACGGCGACGCGGAGAATGCCCTGTCTCCGTCACCGGCACTGCTCGCGTACATGATCCGGCGGCCGATCGCGGTCGACGAGTATCTGCTGTGGTCGATCTCGGACGGAGGCGCCCAGTTCCAATCGCAGATGCCGGCTTTCAAGGACAAGCTGAAGCGTGACGAGATTTGGCAATTGATTGCCTACATGCGAGCCGGCTTCCCGATGGTCGACGAGACGGGAAAGTCCATGGCGCCGGCCAGGGGAAAATAATCGGCGCGAGCCTGCCGGCAAGCGGCGGCTATCTCGCGCGCCGCTTGCGCATCTCCTCGCACGGGTCGGGCCTTTGTGTGCGGGGGGTGAGCACAACGAAGTCGGCCAGCGGTCGCCCGTCCGCATCGGCCGCGAGGGGTGCATTGCCGGTCTCCTCGCCCTCCGCGACCTCGAGCAGCATCACCGTCGTGATCCTGGCAGCCGGTGACGCGCGCCGCAACGCGTAGGGCACGCCCCGGTCGGCGCGGACGTGTCCGTTGCCCGCGAGCAGAACCGCGCCGCCATGCCTCTCGGCGGCCGAAGACAGTGCCCGGGCCATGAAAGCATCGCGAAAGCGCTGAGCCTCGGCCATGCCGGTGAACGCCGCCTTCGGCATGACGCCGCAATGGGAGGCCTCGAGCTCGGACAACAAATCGTCCATGAGGTGGACCGGCAGCGGCACGTCAAGACCGAGGCGGCGCCGTGCATCGGCGTCGAGCGCTTCGGAATCGCCCTTGGCGACCGCTCGAAGCGTAGCGCGCGCGGGATTGCCGGCCAGGATCGGCATGCCGCTCGCCACAGCTGCCCGGAAGACGGGCGCGAACATGGCCCTGTCAGGCCATCCTGAATGGTCCCAGTCGAGCGCGGAGAGCAAGGCGTCGGCGCGCTTTTCGGGAGGATCGGCTCGGGACGTGGCGTCCGTGCCTGCCAATCGGTCGAGCACCGGCTGCTTGTCGGCCACGACATGCTCGAGAACGAGGGCCGGCGGCCGATAGCGCTCCGGCCGCTCGCCAGGCGGCCCGGCGATCAGCCAGGCTTGCAGGGCGTGATGGGCAGGATTGTCGTGCACCTCGCCGAGGAGGACGATGCCACCTTCAGCCAGCGTCGCTGCCAGCCGCGCCTTGAGGCTCTGAAGCGCGGACGGCTCGCAGCCGATCGTGCCTCGGGCGGCGAGCGTGTCGCCGTGCTCCGCCGATCGCACCGTCCACGCGAGCGAGCCACCCACAGTTCTTGCGGGAAAATCCCCCGGGCAGGGTGCCGCGACCGAAGGAGGAATTTGCGAGAGCAGGAGAGCGATGGCGATCGCGGATAAGGCCGCCGCCGCGCGGAGCGTGCTCCATAAATGCAGTCGGCAACAACCGCTGGTGCGGAACCTGCTGGACCGCATGACGCGACGCTGATTGCGAGGATCGCTCATGTCGGTCAATTGCCACGCCCGCGGGCTGGTGTCGACAACCCGAAACCTGCGAGGCAGTTGCGCCAATAGAAGCGGTGGAGCGCATCCGGCCGGGCTTGACCCTGCCGCCCGCGCTCGCGATGCTGCGAGCTTGGCGCCTAAATGGGCAGCATCGGCGCGGAACGGGTGCATGCGCGCCTTCTGCGAGCTGTCGACGAGCGACGCCAAGCACGCCGCGCGGATGGCAGTCGGCGCTACAGAATCCATCACAGGAGCCTTGCTTGGCCGACGGTTCACATGCAGCCTCGATCTCAGAGGCGAGATCCGAGATCGACGGCTGGCCGGCTTGGCTGCGCCTCGGCGCCGCGCTGGCGATGAGCACGGCCGGCGGCGTCGGCATGTGGTCCGTGGTTGTCGTCCTGCCAGCCGTGCAGGAAAGCTTCAAGATCACCCGCGGCGAGGCCTCCCTCGCTTTCACGCTGACCATGCTGGGCTTCGGCTTCGGCGGCATC
Source organism: Hyphomicrobiaceae bacterium (assembly GCA_050249405.1). Classification (GTDB taxonomy): domain Bacteria; phylum Pseudomonadota; class Alphaproteobacteria; order Rhizobiales; family Hyphomicrobiaceae. The sequence goes on from JBFWQN010000395.1 coordinate 2,759, forward strand.
CTGATGGGCAATCTCGCCGATCGGGTGGGCATCTTCCGCCCGCTCGTCGGTGCGGGCGTGACGCTGGGACTCGGCTACATCGCCACCGCCTATGCCGGCGACATCTGGCAGTTTGCCCTGGTGCACGGCATCGTCATCGGGCTTCTGGGCTCGTCCGTCAGCTTCGGGCCGATGATCGCGGACATCTCACACTGGTTCGAGAAGCGTCGCGGCATCGCCGTGGCCATCTGCGCCAGCGGCAACTACCTGGCCGGGGCCATCTGGCCACCGATCGTGCAGCATCTCGTCGCGACCTACGGCTGGCGGCAGACGCACGTCTGGCTCGGCTTGTTCGTCATCGCCACCATGCTGCCGCTCTCGCTGGCCTTCCGCCGGCGCGCGCCGCGCAAGCCTGCCGTGACGATGACGGGCCCCGTAGCCGCCGCGGCGGCCAAACCCCTACCGCCGCCCGTGCCACCGATGATGCTCCAAATCCTCCTCATCGTCGCGGGCGTGGCCTGTTGCGTGGCCATGTCGATGCCGCAGGTGCACATCGTCGCCTACTGCAACGACCTGGGCTACGGCCTCGCGCGCGGCGCCGAGATGCTGTCGATCATGCTCGCCATGGGCATCGTCAGCCGGCTGCTGTCTGGAATCATCGCCGATCGCATCGGCGGCCTGCGCACCCTCCTGCTCGGCTCCGTGCTGCAGGGTGTGGCGCTCCTCCTCTATGTGCCGTTCGACGGGCTCGTCGCGTTGTACATCGTCTCGGGTCTGTTCGGTCTCTTCCAGGGCGGCATCGTGCCGAGCTACGCGCTGATCGTTCGCCAGTATTTCCCGCCTGAGGAGGCTGGCGCCCGCGTCGGCATGGTGCTCACCGCCACGCTCGTCGGCATGGCCGTCGGTGGCTGGTTGTCGGGCGTCATCTTCGATGCGACAGGCAGCTATCAGGCGGCCTTCCTGAACGGCATCGCCTGGAACCTGCTCAACGTGATGATCGTGCTGACGCTGATGTGGCGCGGGCGGGGCGTCGCACGCCGTCATCGTGCTCTGCCGGCAGCGGCTTAGGCCCAGGGCCGATGCGAGTGCTTACGCTCGCCACGAAGGCGTGGACGGGTCGGGGCTCGAAGAGCCCGATAGTCGTCGTGGGTGCCCGCCCTCGCGGGCATGACGTCGAGGGTTGAATCGTGAGCCGACCCGTCTGGGTCATCCGGCCGGGTTGTGAGCGGGCGGACAGTGCGCAAGAGTAGGGCTTCAGCCTGCTCGTGGAGACAGAGTTCCATGCCGAAAGTCCTGACCGCGGCCGAGGTCCAGGCCTACGATACCAAGGGCTATCATTTCCCCATCGACGCGCTCTCGCCCGCGGAGGTCGCCGAATGCCGGCGCCAGCTCGAAACCTACGAGCGCGAGAGCGGCGGCCCCATCTCAGGCGCGATGCGCCACCGCAGCCACGTGCTGTTCCCGTGGATCAACGACCTCGTGCGGCACCCCCGCATCCTCGATGCCGTGGAGGACGTGTTCGGCCCCGACATCCTGTGCTGGAACACGAGCTTCTTCATCAAGGAGGCGCGCGATCCGGGCTACGTCTCGTGGCACCAGGACGCGACCTACTGGGGACTCTCGTCGCCCGACGTGATGACCGTGTGGGTGGCGCTCTCGCCGGCCAACAAGGTGTCGGGCTGCATGAAGTTCATCGCCGGCACGCACAAGCAGCAGGTCGACCACGCCGACACGTTCCACAAGGACAACCTGCTCTCACGCGGCCAGGAAATCGCCGTGGAGGTGAACGAGGCCGACGCGGTCTATGCCGAGCTAGCTCCTGGGCAAGCCTCGCTGCACCATGTGCTGCTGTTCCACGGCTCGGCGCCGAACCAGTCGGACGACCGCCGCATCGGCCTCGCCATCCGCTACATCCCCACTCACGTGAAGCAGGCCGTGGGCACCCGGGACTGGGCGACGCTGGTGCGCGGCGTCGACCGGCACGGCCATTTCGCGCCCGAGCCGCGTCCGGCCCGCGACCTCGATCCGGCCGCCGTCGCCTTCCACCGCGAGGTCACCGAGGAGCAGGTGCGCGTGCTCTACCGCGGAACGGGGAAGCAGGCATACCGGCCCTGAGCCGCCGCCTACCGTGTCGGCCGGCTCAGTGCACGCGCGCGGGACGCAGGCTCGCGACGCGCGGCAGGATCATGTCGCGCGAGAGCACCTGATCGAGGCCGAGCAACGTGTCGGCGAAGCTTTGCGCGGTGCGCACGACCTCGTCGAGCCGCATGCTCTCGGCCAGCGCGTAGGCACAGGCTCGGCGCGCGGGACACGTCTGATGCTGGCAGGCCGCGATCATCGACACGGCGAGACACTCGTCGCGGCAGAAGCTGCGGCAGGCGAGAGGCAGCACCTCGATGTCGCGGTCGGCCGCGCTGGCCACCGCCGAGACCCAGACCGACAACCCGGTGACGGCGAGCCGCGCGCCCGCGATGCCGAAATGGCCGGCATAAAGGTTGAAGGCACGCTCCCAGCACTGGATCTCCCCGCTGTCGCGCCCGGTCATCCAATATCGGAAGCCGAGCCCGACGAGCCTTTCGGGCTCCGGCAGGCAAGGCGCGAAGCGCATGTTGCACGGGCTGCTGTCCACCATCGCCAAGCTATGGCTACGGTCGCTTCTCGATTTGCGGCGCACGGGTTGGCTCCTGCGTCGATGGTGGGATCGGGCACCGCTGTAACCGC
>JBFWQN010000396.1:0-5454 GCA_050249405.1 Hyphomicrobiaceae bacterium
CGCTGAGCCCGCCGAGCGGCTGCCGCTTCCATCCACGCTGTCCGTTCGCCTTCGAGCGGTGCCGTCACGACGAGCCCGCGCTACGCGAGGTCGCACCGGCTCACAATGTCGCCTGCCACCTCTATGACGATGTCCCGACTGGACAAGCGGACGTTGACACGCGCGCGCTGCCGATCGCGAGCAGTTAGGCGATGAAGGGCCGGCGGGCAGCAGCAGTTGCCGGAATGAAATCGCGGTCCGACTGGCGGAGCTCACCCGACGGCTCACGATCAAGCCAATGATCCGGCGGGCCCGTCGGCGAGCGTCGAGTCGATATCGGAGCTGCGCTTCAGTGTCTGGCTCACAGGGCAGCGGTCGGCGATATCCAGCAGATGCCGGCGCTGCTCCTCGGTGAGATCGCCCTCGAGCGTGACCACGCGCTCGAACTTGTCCTTGAGGTCCTTCCCCGCCGTCGCCCGCTGGAGGTGGCGCAGCTGCACCTCGATCCTGCGCAGCGGCCACTTCTTACGGCTCGCATACATGCGGATGGTCATGGCGGTGCAGGCGCCGAGTCCGGCAAGGACGAGCTCGTAGGGATCGGGGCCCGTGTCCTTGCCGCCCAACGCCTCGGGCTCGTCGGCCCCGAGCACATGCCGCCCGCTGGTGATGAACTGGCCGTAGGGACCGTTCCCGCTCTCGGCGACGTGGACCTTGCGCTCGCTCATTCTGTTGCCCTGCTTGCTGGAATAGCGGCTTTCGAGGATGCGGTGGCGACGATCGGCCGTGCCGTCGAGCCGCCGCAGGCCGCCTGAAGCGTCGGCTCGATGCCTATCAACGCCCGAGGTCTGGAAATCACCGCACTCGCTAGCTGCGCGGCGGCATGGATGTCTCGAGCGCCAGCACCGGGCTCGAGCTCTGGTCGAGTAGAATGCTCGTCGACAGCCGCTGCTCGGCCGGCGATGACGCCTGTATCGCCAGGATTGCGGCTCCGTGTGTCACCTGCCGCTCGAGGTCTGGGATGAGCCTCGGTGGGTCGCCATCCCCTACGTCGTTGTACCAGAGCGCCGGCAGCCGCCAACCGGCCCGCCACGGCGTGAGCAGTCCCGGGCTCGCCAGAATGACCTCGCCGCCCTCGGTGGTCGCGAGCGGCGCCAGCCCCGACACGAGCCCCGCGAGGTGGGGGCCCGTCACCAGTCCCCTTGCCGCCGATCGAGGCGCGACGCTCGACGCCTTGACGATCAGGCCGGCGCGATCGAGCGACACGCCGTGCCCGGCGAGCACCCCGAGCGCCGGCTCGAGGCTGCCGATGGGCTCGAACACCGAGAGGACGAGCCTAAGCTTTCCATCCGCTGCCGACATCGGTGGTCGTCCAGCCCATCCCCATCCTTGCCGTCCTGCCCCATCCGCGGAGCACCCCGGTCGTGCCCGGCTGCTCCCCGCGACCACAGCCTGACCGGGTTTTATCCCGGTCCCGGCCCCAGGACCGACTGCTCCTCTCATGACACGCGCCTGCTAGTTGCGACCCCGCGTTTCCGTGCCGCCCTGCGCCAGATGTGCCAGCGCCTCAGGCTTGACGATCGTCACGAGAATGCATTGCTCAAGATCAATCACCCCCTCGCCGCGCAGCCGGGTGAGCGTGCGGCTGACGGTCTCGATGGTGAGGCCCAGGAAGTCGGCGATGTCCATGCGCGTCATCGGCAGCACGATCTCGGTCGCCTTCTCGCCCTTCCGCTCGTTGCGGCGCGAGAGGGCCAGCAGGAAGGCGGCCACGCGCTCGGTGGCCGTGCGCTGGCTCACCGTGAACAGCATCTCGCGGGCGGCCATCAGCTCGCGCGAGAGCGCCTCGTAGAGCTTGAGGCCGAGCCGCGTGTCGGCCTGTGCCAGCTCGCGCAACATGGCGATGGGCATGGCCCGTACCTGCGTCCGCTCCATCGTTTGCGCACTCTCGGAATGCTCGGTCAGAGCGCCGAGCCCGATCACGTCGCCCGGATAGGCGAAGTCGACGACCTGCCTGCGTCCGTCGGGCATCATGCGGTAGATGCAGATATGCCCCACCTCGACCCGATAGACATGCGTTGCGGGATCGCCCTCGCAGAACAGGTGCTCCTTCGCCTCGAGGGTGCGAATGACACCCCGGCTCAGCCGCTCGTCGAGGGGATCGCGCTCGAAGTGGACGGGCAGCGTCGAGGCAGGCGCGTGGTCGTCGGCGTCGACGGTCGTAAAGGCCGTGGCGAGCATGGATGAACCTCTGCGTTGCGGCTCGATGTCGATTGGTCGAGGAGGAGATGACCAGCGCCGCGCCACGCTGCTATGGCGGCAAGGTGACGAATTGTGAGAATGTGTGACGAGCCTCCGTCGAGTGGGGCCAGGGAGACGGGGATGCCGGCAGCCGCAGAGGCCAAGACAATTCTCGTGGTGGACGACGAGGCGCCGGTGCGCCAGCTGCTGCGCGACTGCTTCGAGCTCGAGGGCTACCGCGTGGAGGAGGCGTCGGATGCGCGCGGCGCCATGCAGCAGCTGGAAGGCCACCCGCCGCAGCTCGTGACGCTCGATCTCAACCTCGGCGGCGACAACGGTCTCGAGCTCGCACGCCAGATCCGTGCCCGATGCAACGTGCCGATCGTCATGATCACGGGCAAGGGCGACACCATCGACCGGGTGGTGGGCCTGGAGCTCGGCGCCGACGACTACATCACCAAGCCCTTCCACTTGCGCGAGGTGCTCGCCCGCGTGCGCGCTGTGCTCAGGCGCTACGAGACTGCGGTCGCAGGCGTCTCCGCGGTCGGCGTTGCGCAGGCCGGGACCGCGTCGGCGGGCGACGCCGGCGAGGCCTGGCTATTCGAGGGCTGGCGGCTCGATGCCGGCAAGCGCGAGCTGCGCGCGCCCGACGGCGAGCCGCGGGAGCTCACGACGGCCGAGTTCAACATGCTGCTCATGTTCGTACGCCGGCCGAGCCGCGTCCTCAGCCGCGACAACATCATGGACCTGCTCAAGGGCCACGAGTGGTCGCCACTCGACCGGTCGATCGACAGCCTTGTCGCGAGACTGCGCCGCAAGATTGAGGAGACGCCCGACCAGCCGCAACTGATCAAGACCGTGCGCGGGGTCGGCTATGTTCTGGCCGCCGAGGTGCGCAAGGCCTGACGTCGCGTCTGCCTCTCCGGCGATGAGGCTCTAACCGTGCCCGGACGGGCATCGACGCTATGCCACGAATAACGCATCATCCTTTTAAGCAATTTCCCTGGCAGATCGATTTCGGGACGATGTTCGTATGGTCGGCATCGTGCTCTCGCTCGGCGCCTGTGGCGTCGTGCAGGGCCTGCAGGCAACCATCGGCGGCGTATCCGGCGCCTGCCTTTATAACGTCGAGGGCTGGGCGCTGTGGATGCCCTCCGCGAGCTGGTCGAGCGTGCAGACGCAGATCGTCTACTCTCGAGGGGCCAACGCGCCCCGGCTCAGCCGGGGTTGCGCTTCTCGGCGAGGATGCGGCCACGGATCGCGAATACGACCTCGCCGTGCTGGTTGCGGCCCTGGTTCTCCGTCTCGATCAAGCCGCGATCGGGCCGCGAGCGCCAGTCGAGCTTGGCGTCGACCCTGCCCCGGAACTCGATCGTGTCGCCCGGGTAGACGGGTTTCATCCAGCGCACGTTGCGGAAGCCCGGTGACGGCCCGTACTCGGCCGGCTTGAGGCCCCGGGCCCGCATGTCGCGCTCGATCTCCTGGCGGAAGCGGACGAACTGGCGAATCCAGATCGCCGTGGTGTGCCAGCCGGAGGCCGAGAGCAGCCCGAACAGCGATTGCGCCGCCGCGGCATCGTCGAGGTGAAAGGGCTGGGGGTCGAATTTGCGCGCGAAGTCGAGCACGCCGTCGCGCGAGAAGGTGTGGCTGCCGAGCGAGTAGGTCTCGCCGATCTGGCGATCCTCGAAATAATTGGTCATGCGGTCGGGTGCGGGGCCGGGTGTCTCCCACAGGCTCACCAACGGGGGGCGGGCGTCGCGGGTGCCGGCCGGGGCGGCACCGGACGACGGATGGCGAACGCGCAGCAGCTGGTTCGAATCCCAGCTCATGACCACCTCGCCCTTCTGGTTCAGCATCTCGATCATCATCTTGGCGATGCCGACGTGGGGTCGGGAGGCGAGCGGCCGCTTCTCGGGACAGACGAAGCGCGCCGTGAGCCGGTCGCCGGGCCTCACCGGCTTCATCCATCTCGCCTCGTCGATGCCGGGCGAGCCGAGAGACGTGCCGTGGGCGAGAAAATCGTCGGCCAGCATGCGCATCAGCATGGCGCAGGAGTGGAACCCCGAGGCGCACAGACCGCCCACGATGGACCGTTTCGCGGCCTCCTCGTCGAGATGGATCGGCTGGGGATCGAACGCCTGCGCGAACGAGACGATGTCCTCCTTCGTCACCTCCAGAGAGCCGAAGCCGACCTGTCGGCCGATCTCGAGATCCTCGAGGTGGATCTTGTCGGCTGGCACGGCCATGTCGAGCATCGATGGAGCCCTTTCGAGGATATCTGCGGCGGCGGATAAGAGCACGCCGCACCGCGCACGGGCAAGGCGCCGTCGCCCCGCGCACGCGTGCCCTTTCCCATCGCAGGCATGCCTTTCGGCCACACGGGCGCACCGATCCGGAACAGCGCTTTACGCGGCTTTAACTGTCCCCGGACGATTGTCCAGCGCGAGAGGATCGAGGCCGGCGGTTGCCCGCGGGCCGGGTGCGCGTCGCTCCTGGAAGGATTGGAACAACAATGAGACTCGGATCGGGCTCCTGCCTCGCCTCGGCGCTGGCACTGGCGGCATTTCTCGCGGTCCCCGCGACCCTCCATGCGGCCGACCTCTCCGGCAGCTCCGTCAAGGATGGATATGCACCGGCGAGCGCCATGCCGTCGATCGCACAGCCCTGCTACATGCGCGGCGACATCGGCTACGGCTGGCAACGCTCGCCCACAGCCGACTACGCCGGCAATGGCGGCGGCGCGCGCACCAGCCTCGACCACACCAGCATGGACGGCGGCGAGGTGATCGAGATCGGCGCCGGCTGCGGCTCGGGCTCGCGCGGCTTGCGCGGCGACATCACGATCGGCTTTCGCCCCGGCCGCGAGATGAAGGGCAACGCCCAGATCGCCTCGCTCACGCCGAACGAGCAGCCCATGATGGCCCGCATCGACACCTACACGGCAATGGTCAACGGCTACTACGATTTCGGCAGCTACCGCGGCCTCGTGCCCTATGTCGGCGCGGGCCTCGGCCTCGCCTTCAACGACATGGAGTACGTCCGCCTCGGTCAGGCTGGGAGCATCGACCCGCAATCCGGCGCGACGAAGGTGTCTTATGCCTGGTCGCTGATGGCGGGCGTCGCCTACCAGCTGACGAGCCGCGCCATTCTCGACGTGGGCTACCGCTACATCGATACGGGCTGGGCGCAGAGTGGCGAGGTGCAGTCCGTCGCCGGCTCGCCGCGGCTCTACGCGCA
>JBFWQN010000397.1:0-5442 GCA_050249405.1 Hyphomicrobiaceae bacterium
TGTGCCATCGGCGCCTTCACGGTGCACAATTCTTTGTTCGACGTCTGGCTGATGCTGATCTTCGGAGCGGCAGGCTATGCGCTCACCAAGCTCGGCTATCCCTTGCCGCCGCTGGTTCTCGCGATCGTGCTCGGCGACAAGGCGGAGGAAAGCTTCCGCCAGGCGATGCTGCTCAGTCAGGGCAGCCTGTCCATCTTCTGGTCGAACGCCCTCGTCGGCACGATCATGACGCTCGGCGTGCTCATGCTGGCATGGCCGGCGCTGGAGTGGCTGCTGGCGCGCATGCTGCGCGCTCGCTGAATTATTCTCCTCCATTCATTTCATGACGACACACGGCGCAATTCACGCGCGCAAAAAGAGAGCAAAAGCTCGACAACACGTCAGGGAGACGCTCGAATGTCCCACACAGTCAGAGTGCCGGCAGGCATCACGCTCAGGATCGGCATCACGGCCGCGGCCCTCGCGCTCTCGGGCCCGGCGCTCGCCTGGGAGCCCGTGAAGCCGGTGACGTTCATCATTCCTGCCGGCACCGGCGGCGGCGCGGACCAGATGGCCCGCTTCATCCAGGGCGTGGTGTCCAAGCACCAGCTCATGAAGCAGCCGATGATCGTGGTGAACAAGGGCGGCGGAGCGGGTGCCGAAGGCTTTCTGGAGGTGAAGGGATCGCAAGGCGACCCGCACAAGATCATCATTACTCTCTCCAACCTGTTCACGACGCCCTATGCGACCGGCGTGCCGTTCGGCTGGAAGGATTTCACCCCCGTCGCCATGCTGGCTCTCGACCAGTTCGTGCTGTGGGTGCACAACGACACGCCCTACAAAACGGCCAAGGATTACATCGAGGCGGTCAAGGCCGCGCCGGACCGAACCCTCAAGATGGGTGGGACGGGCTCGAAGCAGGAGGATCAGATCATCACCGTCGCGCTCGAAAGGATCGCGACGCCCAAGCATTTCACATACATACCGTTCAAGGGTGGCGGCACCGTCGCCGTGCAGCTCACGGGCAAGCACGTCGACAGCTCCGTCAATAACCCCATCGAGGCCGTCGCCCAATGGCGCGCCGGAAACCTGAGGCCACTCTGCATCTTCGACGAGAAACGATCCACCTATACCCAGAAGGTGACCGCCACCATGGCGTGGAGCGATATCTCGACCTGCAAAGAGGCCGGCGTCGACGTCACCTACCAGATGCTGCGCGGCATCTTCATGCCGAGCGGTGTCAAACCCGAGGAGGTCGCCTTTTACGTCGATCTTCTGAAGAAAGTCCGGGAAACCAAGGATTGGCAGGAGTTCTCCGAGAAAGGCGCGTTCAATACGGAGTTCATGACGGGTGACGCCTTCAAAGCATGGGTCGAGAAGGCCGATAAGATGCACCACGAGCTGATGAAGGAGGCTGGCTTCCTGGCTCCCGGCAAATAGGCGCCCGAGCTGAGCCACGGGATTTGCCGCCCCGCTTCCGGCGGGCATCCGCCACGAGGACCGCACGATGGAAACAGCAGAGAGCCACCAAGCCGACGAGCCGCCACTGGCCTCGATCCGATCGGCGGAGATCGTCGTCGCTCTGCTGTTCCTCGGGGCCGCGGGCATTCTGCTGCTCGACGCGACGAGGCTCGGCTTCCGCTGGATCGACGGTCAGGGCCCCGGGGCCGGCTACTTTCCGTTCTATCTGGGATGCCTGCTCGCCGTCTCCAGCCTCGTCAATCTAGTTCGCGCCGCCACGATGGTTTCCGGAGGCGAGGCGTTTACCAGCCGCCCGGCGGCGATGCGCGTCCTGTCGGTGCTCGGCCCCGCGATCGTCTATGTGGCCCTGATCGGAGGTGTGAGCCTCGGCCCGGTGCAAGTGCCGGCGCTCGGCATCTATGTCTCCTCGACGGTCTTCATCGCCTTCTTCATGCTGGTTTTCGGCCGGGAAGGGCCAATCGCCGCCCTCCTCGTCGGGGTCGGCGTGCCGCTCGCCTTCTTCCTGATCTTCGAGCGGTGGTTCCTGGTGCCGCTGCCGAAGGGGCCGCTCGAGGCCTGGCTGGGACTGGCTTGAGGGGGCCAGGTCACAACCCGCACCGGCCGCGCGCGGATGGACGCGCGCCGAAGTGATGCTATAGCGCGGTGAACGCAGCCAGCACGCATCGAGCCCGCATCCATGTCCACAACCGACGCCCGCCCCGTCGTCACACGCTTCGCGCCGTCGCCCACGGGCTTCCTCCATATCGGCGGCGCGCGGACGGCACTGTTCAACTGGCTCTACGCCAAGCACACGGGCGGCCGGTTCCTGCTCCGGATCGAGGACACCGACCGCGAGCGCTCCACGGACGCCGCGACGCGCGCCATCATCGACGGCCTCGGCTGGCTGGGCCTGCAGTGGGACGGCGAGGTCGTCTACCAGAACGCGCGCGGCCAGCGCCACGCCGAGGTCGCCCGTGAGCTCCTGGCCCGCGGCAGCGCCTATCTCTGCTTCATGACGCCGGAGGAGATCGAGACGAGGCAAGCGGCACTCGCCGCCGAGCGCGAGGCGGCCAAGAAGGAGGGCCGTGCACCGAGCGGACCACAGCGGCTCGAGAGCCCCTGGCGCGACCGCGATCCGGCCGAGGCGCCGCAAGGTGCGAGGCCGGTGATCCGGCTGAAGGTGCCCTGCGACGGCGAGACGGTCGTCGACGATCAGGTGCAGGGGCGCGTCGTGTTCCAGAACCAGCACCTCGACGACATGATCGTGCTCAGGAGCGATGGGACCCCGGTCTACAACCTCGCCGTGGTCGTCGACGACCACGACATGGCGGTGTCGCATGTCATCCGGGGTGTGGATCACCTGACCAACGCGGCGCGGCAGAGCCTCATCTACCGGGGCAGGGGCTGGGAGGTGCCGTCCTTCGCCCACGTGCCGCTGATCCACGGGCCGGACGGCGCCAAGCTGTCGAAGCGGCACGGCGCGCAAGGCGTCGAGGAATACCGGGCGATGGGCTACCTGCCGGCAGCGCTGCGCAACTATCTGGTCCGCCTCGGCTGGGCGCACGGCGACGCCGAGATCTTCTCGACCGAGCAGGCGATCGCGTGGTTCGACATCGCCGACGTCGGCAAGAGTGCTGCCCGCTTCGACTTCGCCAAGCTCGGCGATCTCAACGGCAACTACATCCGCCAGACGGGCGACGCCGAGCTCGCGCAGGCCATCCGCGATGTGCTGTCCCACGTTCCCGGAGGCGCTGCACGCCTGGCGCGGCTCGAGGCCGTAGGCTGGGACAGGCTCGCCGCAGCGATGCCGGGCCTGAAGACACGCGCCAAGACCCTGATCGAGCTGATCGACGGGGCAGACTATCTGACGGCCGTGCGCCCGCTCGCGCTCGACGCCAAGGCGGCCGCACAGCTCGGGCCGGATGCCAAGGCGGCGCTGGCCACGCTCGTTCCGCAACTCTCGAGCGTCGCCGACTGGTCGGCCGCCGCGCTCGAGGCGGTTGTACGCGCACATGCCGAGGCCAGCGGGCAGAAGCTCGGCCAGCTGGCCCAGCCGCTGCGTGCAGCGCTCACGGGCCGCACCGTCTCGCCGCCCGTTTTCGACGTGATGGCCGTGCTCGGCCGCGACGAGGCGCTGGCGCGCCTGCGAGACCAGGCCCCGGTGAGTTGAGAGGCGGCGAGCCGGGAGCGCACTCTTGCGTCAGCATATTTTCCAATCATCCGGCGCGCGGCCCCTTCCCCCCGGGCTGCGGGGCGAGATAGGATGTGATAGAGCTGTAATGTCCGGACGACCGACGAGCATTCGCCGGGTGGGGACGATGGCGGGCGCGCGCAGGGCGCAAGAAGGAACGAGCCAGATGAACGCGAAGGACGGCACGGTGAAGTCGGACGCCCGGGCGGCGACGATGATCATCAACAACAAGCAGATTCAGATGCCCGTCCGCTCGGGCACCATCGGACCCGACGTCATCGACGTGGCGCGCCTCTATCGCGACACGGGCTGCTTCACCTACGATCCGGGCTTCACATCCACCGCCAACTGCTCGTCGAGGATCACCTACATCGATGGCGAGGAGGGCGTGCTCCTCTATCGCGGCTACCCGATCGAGCAGCTCGCCGAGTCGTCGAGCTTCATCGAGGTCTGCTACCTGCTCCTCAACGGCGAGCTGCCCTCGAAGGCCCAATTCGCCCAGTTCGACAGCACCATCACCAAGCACACGATGGTGCACGAGCAGCTCACGCGCTTCTTCACCGGCTTCCGCCGCGATGCCCACCCGATGGCCGTGATGTGCGGCGTCGTCGGCGCTCTGTCGGCCTTCTACCACGACTCGACCGACATCCACGACGCACAGCACCGGATGATCGCCTCCCACCGGCTGATCGCGAAGATCCCGACGATCGCGGCGATGGCCTACAAGTATCACATCGGTCAGCCATTCATCTATCCGCGCAACGACCTCGACTACGCGTCGAACTTCCTCCAGATGTGCTTCGCCGTCCCTTGCGAGCCCTACGTCGTCAATCCGACGATCTCGAAGGCGCTCGACAAGATCATGATCCTGCACGCGGACCACGAGCAGAACGCGTCCACGTCGACCGTTCGCCTGGCCGGCTCGTCCGGCGCCAATCCGTTCGCGTGCATCGCGGCCGGCATCGCAAGCCTGTGGGGCCCCTCGCATGGCGGCGCCAACGAGGCCGCGCTCAAGATGCTCGAGGAGGTCGGCTCCATCGACAATGTCCCGGGCTTCGTCAAGCGCGTGAAGGACAAGAACGAGGGCGTGCGGCTGATGGGCTTCGGCCACCGCGTCTACAAGAACTACGATCCGCGCGCCAAGGTCATGCAGCGGACCTGCCATGAGGTGCTGGACCTTCTCGGCATCAAGAACGACCCCATGCTCAAGGTGGCCATGGAGCTGGAGCGCATCGCGCTGCAGGACGACTATTTCGTCGAGAAGAAGCTCTATCCGAACGTCGATTTCTACTCGGGCATCGTGCTGCGGGCGATCGGCTTCCCGGTGTCGATGTTCACGCCGCTGTTCGCCGTGTCGCGCACCGTCGGCTGGATCTCGCAGTGGAAAGAGATGATCGAGGACCCGGAGCAGAAGATCGGCCGTCCGCGCCAGCTGTACATCGGCCCCGACCGCCGCGAGTACGTGGCCGTCGAGCGTCGCTGATCGCCAGGCCGAAGCTATCTCTACCGAGCGCCGTCTCCCCCGGGAGGCGGCGCTTTCGCTTGCCCGCGAGGCCGCGGGAGTGTTCGACGGCGAACAGACCGGCGCGAGTCTTTCAGCTAGCTTGGATCTCGACGAGTCCGGCTTTGCCGTAGGCTTCCTTGACCGAGCGGTAGCAGGCGCATGCGACACCCGCGAGCGCATTGCGATCGAGGACGTTGATGAGCCCTCGACTGGTCTTGATGAGGCGGGCCGCCTCGAGCGCCTGCAGCAGCAGCGTTACCGTGGGGCGGCCGACACCGACGATGAGGGCCAGAATCTCGTGAGTGAA
>JBFWQN010000398.1:0-5381 GCA_050249405.1 Hyphomicrobiaceae bacterium
GGAACGCCGCCGCCGGCCTGAACGGTGACGATCGTCACGGGAATGTCGGCGCCGCCCAATTCCGACCACCGCGTGATCTCGCCGAGGAGCAGGCGCCGGAGCTGCTCGCGATTCAAGGCTCTTACGGAGGCCGATGGATGCGCGACGAAGGCGACCCGCGTCCTCGAGATCTCGAAACCGCGCAAGCGATCTACCGGGAGCTCGGGACGCCTCGTGCGAAGGAGAGCAACCTCCGGCTCCAGGCTGGTCGAGATCATGGCGATGCGGGCGCGGCCCTCGAGGAGCGCGACGAGACCGTGGATCGATTTGGAGGGCACCACGTCGAGCCTGACCCCCGCCCTGCGCTCGATCGTGAGCCGATAGGGGTCGATGAGCGTCGCGTTGAACGTGGTCGAGCCCTGGATCGTCACCGGCTCGGCCGCGACCGGTGCTGCGCAGAGGCTGAGAAGGAGCGCAGGCACGAGCTTGCGCACCATCCTCAACGTGGCGAGCAAGGCGGAGCGCGGCAGTTTGGTCCGTCGGTACATCGGTGGCTCCTGGTGGGAACGACAAATGCGCGATTAAATAGCATGAACACAACTTACAGTAGAACATGCTGGAATTCTTTTAATGTGGCGTGTGGCAATCGAGATGCGTTTCGGCGGCATTTGTGTCGAAGCCGGGTGCCCGCGTTTTCAAGACCGTGACACATGAGCTGCATAGTCTCGCCACCGACGCCGCCTGCATTGCCGGCGAAGATGGAGAGAGATCATGATGTTCGCCGGACTGCGCTGGGGCGTTGCCAATGCCGCGCCCTTCCTGCTGCTTCCCGTCGCCTGGCTGCTCGGCGGCGGCTAAGCCGCAGCCACGCCTCCTAGCCAGTCAGGACGCGGACGGAACCGTCCATCTCCAGTGCGACCGAGGCCCCCTGGGGGATCCGGTGCCAGCCATCGGCGCCGACGATCATCGGGATGTTGCGCTCGCGGGCGACGATCGCCATGTGGCTCAGCCAGCCGCCGCTGCCGGCGACGACGCCCGCCGAGGCCAGAACCTCGCCGAGCCACGCCGGGTGGACGAAGGGGGCCACGATCACATCCCCGGGAGAGAAGCCGTCGAGCGGCTTGCCATCCTCGGCCTGAGCCGGAGGGACGACGAAAGCGCGGCCCCGGGCACTGTGCGAGCCTGAGACGCGCGTTCCCGCTATGGCGTCGTCCGCGAGCCGGTGCGCGACGGCAGGCCCTGCCGACGGCGCCGACGCGCACTCGATGGCGACCAGCGTGGCCGGAAGAGGCAACGGCCCGGCCTCGGCGAGGAGCGCGGCCTCGCCAGCGCGGGCTCCGGCGACCGCCGCCGCGACCTCGTAGTCGGCGGGCGCCAGGTTCACGATCTCCTCGATGGTGAGATGAAAAATGCGGCCGTCGAGCCCCAGCCGTCTGTCGAGGGCGATCATGGCGCGGCGGAGGACGGCGAGCTCGGCCAGCACCGCGTGCTTGGCATCCTCCTTGAGCACCTGCAGGCGTCCGGCCAGCTCGACGAGACGGACCTCACGCGCGGCGAGTGGCGGCTCGCCAGTCTCCGCGGACGCAACGGGCGGCTCGACGAGGGCCGAGGATCGTACGGCGACGTAGGCCTCGAGTGCCGGGAGGCTCTCGGCGAAGCGCGGCTCGGCCAGCTCGTAGTCGAGCCGCGAGCGATGGCCGATTCCCGCGAGCAGCGCGGCGCGACGCTCGCCGGGCGGTGCCGCAATGGCGCGCAGCAAGGCCGTTTCCTCGATCGTTCGGCCCGACCGCGCGAGCCAGGCCGAGGGGTCGCGTCCGGCAGCCAGCAGCACCCGGCGCGCCTCTCCGAGCACGATCTCGGCCGTGATGTTGACGATCTCGGCCTCGACGTGCGTCGCGGTCACGAACGTCTCGACGATCTCACTGGCGATGCGGACCAATGCCGCCGTCTCCAGCGTGTCGTAGTCGGCGGCGGCGGGAAGCTCCAGGCGCCTCGCGAGCGCGGGCAGCACCACATCGCGCAGGCGCCGCTCGATGGCAGGCGCCTGGCGCACAATGCGCCGCGCATCCAAGCGGGAGATGCGAGGCGCGCGACGGGCCGCCTCGGCGGCATTGTAGTACAGGCGCCCGAAGAGGCAGGGGAACAGCGGCGGCGGGGACTCCTCGACCCGGTAAGCGAGTCCGAGCGCGCGAGCCGCAAGGTCGGCGCTGCCGCCGCTGGCATGCAGAGCCTCGATCAATGAGTGGCTGGCCGGGGTGGGGCGGGGGAGAAGCTCGCACATCTCGTTGCGTGCCAAAGCGGGGGCGACGTCGCCATGTCTCGTGGCGGCCGAGGGCGCCGCCAGCGCGAGCGCGCGGTCCCACTCGGCGAGGACGAGAGCCGGCGTGTCACTGGCGCTCGCGGTGATGTCGCGGCTCTGGACGATCCATAACCGGCGCCCGTCGGACACCCACTCGATGTCCTGGGCGCGGCCGATGACCTCCTCGATGCGGGCGCCGATCTCGAGCAGCGGACGCAGATCGAGGGGAGGGCTCGCTCCGTCCACGGGGCTGAGAGAGCGGCGCCCGAAACGGTAGGCCGAGGGGCGAGCCCGCCCCGAGACCAGTGCCTCGGCGCCGCCGGTGACGACCTCGACGAGCGACAAGCCCGCGGCGTCCGGGGCACGAGTGAAGAGCACGCCGGCGTGACGCCCGGCGATCATGCGCTGGACGAGGATCGCCCCTTCGCCGGCTCCGGTTCCATAGGTCGCGGCCCGCCCACTGCCGAACGAGGCGGCCACTCGGTCGATGGCCTCGGCGAGACCGTCCTCGGTCACGTCGGTGACGCTTTCGAAGACGCCCGCGTGGCTGGCAGCGGCCTGATCCTCGGCGGCGGCAGAGCTGCGCACGGCGAATGGGCCTCGGCCGGCAGCACGGACTATGCGGCGGCAGAGGCGGCGGCGGTCGTCCGGCGCAACTTCTGACCAGCGGGCGACGAAGGCGGGTGTCAGCACCACGCCATCGGGAACGGGGATGCCCTTGCCGAGCAAAGCTCCGAGCCGCATGGCCTTGTTGCCGACATCGTCGCGGCCGGCGGCCATCGCAAGCGGGACGATGCCTTCCGCCACGTGGTGGCGGCTCAGCTTCCGGCGCTGACGTACGAGCCAGTCACGGGGCGCGGCCTTCGCGGCGATCCGCTGCAAAATCAGCAGCACGGCGCTCGCGGCGACATAAAGGTTCGTCGCGGCCGGCAGCAAGGCCAGCATGGCGACAAGGGCCGGTGTGAGCAGCAGCCATGCCAGCAGGCGATGCCGGCGGGTCCGGCAAAGGGCCCACTCGACGTAGAAGCCGATGAGCGCGGCGGCTGAGATGGGAAGCAAGAACGTCGCATCGGGCTCGCCCAGGCGGCCGAGCAGGGGATGACTGTGGCCGCCGAGCGATGCGGCGTCGGCGAGGGCGCCTCCAGCCAGCATCATGATCGGCAAGCCAAGCAGTGCGACGAGGTTGAATACGGGTGTCAGGCCGTGCCGGCGGTAGAGCTGGGACAAGGCGCGGGCGCGGCGGGCGGGATCGGAGGCGAGATGACGCTCGAGGCTTGCGACCTCGGGGGCAATGCGCTCGGCGGCGATCTGGTCGCGCTCGGCCTTGAGCGCGAACGGCAGGATCACGAGCCGGCTCAGGACAGCCAGCCCCAACAGGCACGACATGAACCCCCAGCTGCGGGCGAGGCCGTCGATCCAGGCCGCGATTGCACGCCGGGCACGACCCCAGAGGCCGAGGTCGCGCTCGGCGAGGGCGGCCACGATGTGCGGAGGCGGGGCGGGTACCGGGAAGTATTCCCATGGCAGCGTGTAGCGACCGCGAAAATCGCGGCCATTGCGCCAGAGCGAAAGCCCGACGAGCTCACCGAAGAAGCAGCTCCGGCGATCATAGCAGGCGACCAGGATCGGCTTCGCCGGAAGGCGATCGAGCGCGGCATCGAGCTCGGGCGTGGTCATGCGGCGCATCGGGATGTTGACGGCACCCGGAAGATGGCCGGCGGCGAACTCGCCCGGATAGCGCGTGTCGACGACGACGGCCGTCTCACGCTCGATGAGGTCGCGGGCCTCGCCGGTGTCGAGGAGGCGATCGTTGCCGGGATAGGCTGGAACGGCCCGGGCCTCGAGCACCGAGGCACGATAGAAGCCCGCCGCCCGGCGTCCTTCCGTGATCCAGCGCTCGAGGCCGCCGACGATGAAGCGGCAGTCGATGCCGAGCGCGGCGAGCGCCTGGCAGGTCTCGGAGGAGCGATTGCCGTTGTGGCAGACGAGAAGCACTTTGCGCCCGGATAAATCGGGCCGTTGAGCGAGAAAATCCGGATAGCGCATGGGGCGTGCGCCATCGAACGTGCCCATCTCGACCTCGGCCTTCTCGCGGATGTCGACGATCTCGTAGCCAAGCTCGGCTGCCCGCGGGATGAGCGCCTCGGCCTCCGCGGCGCTCATCCCGAGCGGATGGCGCGCCTGCTCCGCCGGACCGAGCTCTTTCAGCGTGGGGTCCAGCTGCGGCTGACCTGGAAGGCGGCTCGGCCGCGTCAGCGTCGCCGACAGCCGGGCCTGCCGCTCGCTCGCCGCCGTCCGCCACTGGTAGACCGCGATGGTCGCGAGCATCGCGGCGAGCGCGCCGAAAGCGATGGCCAGGCGTGCGAGCGTGCGGACCCGACGTTCGCCCTGGCCCTTCGTCCCAGCACCGCCGAATGCCACCAGCGTACCGCCGCCGAGCAACGCGGAGATGACGGCGACGAGCTGCGACAGGCTCGAGATGGAGCCGACGATGATCTCCGGTGACGGAATGGCGCGAGCGGGTACCGCCGTCAGAAGCGAGACGACAGCGGCAACTGCGACGGCACGGACAATCCAAATGAGCATCGGCATCGAGGGCTCCTGCCGCGCCAGCACAACCGTTCGCGGCGACGAGCTTCATATCTGCAATTTAAGGTTGAGCAATGCTTAATGATGCGGTCTCGGCCGAAGAGGCTTCCGTCTCCGGCTCCTGTGGCTGAGGCGTCACCGAGCCAGACGGCGTTTAACCAGAGAGCAGAAAATCAGATGAGCAATAATCCTCCCACCACGCAGACGGCACTAATTCTGGAGAGGTCGATAGGTATTCATTCCTACGAGACGTGCGGACGACTCCAAAACGCGACAGCAGATCCAAAGTCGAGGAAAAGAGGCCGGGAATGGCACAAACCCAGCAGATACTGCCGTTGTACAGCAGGTCCGCCTCGGCGGCTGGTTCCTCCGTCGACAGAGACAAAGTGCTCAAATCGATCATAGAGACCGTGATTGCCGTGGTGTTTGCCGTGAAGGTCGATCAGCTGCAATCCAGCTCCCGGGGCCGCGCCAAGATCGCGCTCGCACGGCAAGTCGCCATGTATCTCGCGCA
>JBFWQN010000399.1:0-5367 GCA_050249405.1 Hyphomicrobiaceae bacterium
GGGCCACGAAATCGCCGCGCCCTCGCGCGGACGGATAGGGGTTTGTCGTGCGAGAGGTCTCCGTGCCGATATCCGAATCGTTCACGAATGAGACGGCCGTCAGCCTTAACGCGAGGTTAACCCATACCGGCGATGATTCTGCCCAGGACTTGTATGGTCTCACGGCGAAAGCTCGAATCATGTCTCGCGTCTTGCTGGCCACGGCATTGGCCCTGGCTGTCACCGGTTGCAGTCAGGGCAACGCTCCTCTTTCCACCAGCCTGACCGACACGGGGACGACCCCATCGCTCGGTCGCGACACGCGCGCCGCGCGGCAGGGCGCCCTCGGAGGCGAGCCGGCCGTCGCCGGCGAGCAGCGCCGGGCCCCGCAACCTGGCAGCAGCCGCCTCGCGAGCCTCGACGATCGTGCGCCGAAGGGCACTTACGACAAGGCGCCGAAGGGCTCGCTTGCCGACCGCGATTTCTCGGCGACGCGGCTCGATCCGGCCGTCGCCCGTGACGCGATCAACAACTACCGCAAGCAGAAGGGGCTGAAGCCCCTGCAGCTCAACGCCAATCTGACAGCCGCCGCCAAGGCCCATGCGACCGATCTCGCCAAATGGGACCGCATCTCGCATTTCGGCTCCGACGGGTCCAATCCGTGGGACCGGGTCAAGCGCGCTGGCTACAATGCCAAGCTCGCGGCCGAGAACGTCGGCACCGGCCAGGTGACCTTCGACGAGGTGATGAAGGGCTGGAAGGACAGCCCAGGTCACAACAAGAACCTGCTGCTCGGCGATGCGGAGCAAATGGGTATCGCGCTCGTCCACGACCCGAAGACCGAGTTCAAGACGTTCTGGACCCTGGTGCTGGGATCGTCGCTCTGAGCGACCAGTGCCGGGCGCAGGCTGTTTTCCACGAGGGGTTTTTATTGCGACAAGGTTGATCGTCACCACGTTCTCGGACACGCAAAAAAAGGGCCCGGCTATCGCAGCCGGGCCCAAAATTTTCGAGCGCGCTTCAGCGCGGAGCCTTCACCTCGCGTACGAGCGGGCCTACCAGTCGCGCCCCCGTGCCGGGAACGAGGCCCACCAAGGCTTGCCCATGGTTCGCGGATCGAGCGCGGCACCCAGTGGTCCGATCACCGCGGCGACGGCATACCCACTGGCAGAGCGGTAGGAAGCTGCCACCTGCTCGACGATCTCGGCGCCGCTCGAACGGGCACCGTAGCCGGTCCAGGCAGCCAATGGATTGGCGCCAGGAAACCCCGCCCCGAGCAGATTGGTCCCCATGAGGTTGGCACCGCTCGCGAACGGCCACATCGCGGCAGCCGCCAGAAAAGCTGGCGCACCGAATGGCGACGCCAGCCCGTGTGGCGAAGCCGATCCGAACGCCGACCCCAGTCCGAACGGCGGCGTCATTCCCATTGGCGCTCCCGTCCACCAGGCCGCGCCCGGCACGAAAGGCCAGGCCGGTGTCATGGCACCCTGCCAGAAGGCCGCAAACGGGTTGGCGGACGGCATGCCGGCTGACATCGGTGCGGCGAGCCACGGAAACGAGAACGGCGTCGCCAGCGACATCGACGGGGAGCGTGACGGAGACACACCCATCGCCTCGGCGGTGCGCTCTCCCAGCGAGAGCCACGTGCTCATGGCGATGCGGGCGGTGTTGCCGGCGGCCTCGAGCCACGTGCGCGCGAGATCGGCCTGGAAGGCGAACGGGTTCACGGGCACTACTCCAGCCAGCTGAAGTGTCACCGTAGCAGATTTTGTGCACCGCAACAAGAAAACCCGCTGCAGCCCTCAGCGTCGGCGCCCGGGTAGCAGTGCGAGCGCCATGGTCGCGCCGTCAGGTCTTGGCCGCAGGTGGCGGCGTGGCGGATGGCGACGCCGATGGTTCTGCCGGCTTCCCTGCCGCGGACGCGGGCTTCGACTCTGCCTTTGCGGCTGCCGGAGCCGGCACCGCGTCGGGCTTGGCGGCTGCGGGGGCGGGTCTGGCCGCGTCAGGCTTGCTGGCAGCTGGCGAGGACCCCGCCGCGCGCGGCGGGGTCGAGACCGAGGCAGCCGTCACGACCGCCTTGCCGCCATCCGGGCGCGCTGGCACCGGCTCGAGCTCGCGGCCACCGGCGAGCCGGCCGCTGAGCAGCCAGAACAGCGTGCCTCCGACGAGCCCGGCAGTGAGGAATGCCGTCAACGCATAGTTGTTGACGATGGTCGGCTGCCCGGCCTGCTCGGTCGAATGCTGCGCGAAAAAGGCGAGGCCGGCCATGATCAGCCCGGCGAGCGCATAATAGGTCCAGTCCCGGTTGCGGAGCGCCTCGCCCAGTCCGGCGGCGACGAGCGCGAATGGCGCCGCGAACAACGCCGCTTGCGTCGCGACGTAGAAGGCGAGCTCCAGGTCTCGCATGACTTGATCGCGCATCACCTCGGGTGCGAGCGAGGCGAGCTCGCTCGGCGTGTGAACGAACAGGACGAGTGTCACTCCGGTGCCGATACACGCGAGCGCGAAGCCGATGATATTCCTGAGGAGCCGTACCAACATCGCTTTCGCCCCCATGACTGTCACCCTGGACGGCATCGAGCCGTCCGAGCCACCCTACGCATTGTCCTCTTCCCGCCTCAAGCCTCGAGCCACCGGATCGTGAACCGTGGCATTGCGCCAGCCATCAGGCTCGACGGCCCGCGACGAGCCAGTAGACGAAGCCGCCGCCGAAGCCGGCGGTGGCCAGCACGGTCAACACTCTGGCCGACGACGGCCCCTGGTCGATACCGCCCCAGCGCGCGAGCCATGGCAGCAAGGCCAGCGCCGCGCCGCCTCCGGCCACATAGTAGAGCATCGACCTGATGCGCGCCACCTCGCCGACAACCACAACGAGCAACGCAGGCACGATGCTCGCGGCGGCAAGCACGCCGAGGAGACCGAAGCCCAGATCCATGAGCACTTCGATGCGCTCGCCGTTGGCCGGATGCGAGGCGAGTGTCTGCGTCGTCATCTCCAGTCCGAGCGACAGCAGCACGGCGATCGCGGCAAAAGCCGCCAGCAGCAGCCCGAGCGGCACCATGACCAGCCGGCCGAGCGCCCTCAAAATCACGACGATGCCTCGTCCGTCTCGCTCGCGATCCGCTCCCGCGCGCTGAGCTTCAGGCTCTCGGACTTGAGCTGTCCGCAAGCCGCCAGGATGTCGCGACCGCGCGGCGTGCGCACCGGGCTCGCATATCCGGCCCGATTGACCACGTCGGCGAACTTCTCGATCTGCGCCCAGTCCGAGCACTCGTAGCGGGTGCCCGGCCAGGGATTGAACGGGATCAGGTTGATCTTCGCCGGGATGCCGGCGAGCAGTCGCACCAGCGCCCGCGCCTCGGCGAGGCTGTCGTTGACGCCCTTCAGCATCACGTACTCGAACGTGATGCGGCGCGCGTTGGAGAGGCCCGGATACTGTCGGCAAGCCTCCAGCAGCTTGGCGATCGGGTATTTGCGGTTGATCGGCACCAGCTCGTTGCGCAACTCGTCCGTGACCGCGTGCAGCGAGATGGCCAGCATGGTGCCCGCCTCGAGCCCCCAGCGCGGTATTTCCGGCACGACACCGGATGTCGACAGCGTGATGCGCCGCTTCGAGAAGGCGAGGCCGTCGCCGTCGGCCGCCACCTCGATGGCCTGCCGCACATTCTCGAAATTGTAGAGCGGCTCGCCCATGCCCATCAGCACGATGTTGGTGATCTTCCGCTCGGCGAGCGGCAGCATGCCGCCATCATCCGGCGGTGCGGCGCCCGGCCAATCGCCGATGCGATCGCGGGCCACGAGAATTTGCCCGACGATCTCCTCCGGCTCGAGATTGCGCACGAGGCGTTGCGTTCCGGTATGGCAGAACGAGCAGTTGAGCGTGCAGCCGACCTGGCTCGAGATGCACAGCGTGCCGCGATCGCTCTCCGGGATGTAGACCGTCTCCACCTCCGGCGCGGCCGCCTCGTGCCCGCGCCTCGGCAGGCGCAATAGCCACTTGCGCGTGCCGTCTGCCGAGATCTGCTCCGAGACGATCTCGGGACGGGTGAGGGAGTGGGCTGCAGCGAGCCGCCCTCTCACCTCCTTGGACATGTCGGTCATCGTGTCGAACGAGGTCGCGCCGCGCACGTAGAGCCAGCTCCAGAGCTGCTCGACGCGCATGCGCAGCTGCTTCTCGGGAATGCCTATGCCGGCAAGGGCCGCACGCAGGCCTTCCCCGCCGCGGCCGGCGAGCGTCGGCAAGGCCTCTGGCGGCGCGCAGGCGCGCTCTGGCGTGGTGTCTAGGACGAGGACCATGATCTCTGGAGCCGCTGGCGTTGCCTGCTATGTAGCCGCAAGGCGCGAAATGTGGAAGTGCGGGTCGTCCCGGTACCCTATCGGGCAGGTCCTGCGGTCGGCACCGAAAGCCCTTGTGCGCAGCTAGGGAAGCCACCTTCGGCCCCACGCCATGGACGACGCGACGTGGCAGCCGTCGAAGCCCCATGCGGGAATGGCGGAGCGCCACGACGGCTCCGCCCACTCCCCGATTCGCTCATGCGCCAATATGCTCGCGAATGGCTGCATTGACGAGGTCCGGCGCGTCGCGGAAGCAGTTGTGCCCGGCATTCGGCACCGTGAGCAGCGTCCAGTCGGGCCTCAGCTCCATCAGGCGCCGCGCAAGAAGCTCCTCGAAAGGGAAGCTCGCGGCCCCATAGACGAGCAGCGCCGTGTGCGGCAGCGAGCGGACGTCGTCCGGCGTGACGGCGAGGTCGAGGAGCGCGCGCAGGTGGGGCCCCGCGACGTGGGCCACGCCCTTCATGGCGGCAAGCGCCTTCTCGCGCCGATCGGCCGGAAGCTGGCGCCACGCGTCGCGGCCCAGCCATGAGATCGTGGCTGCGAGGCCCGGGCCGTCGCCCTCGCTGCGGGCGACCTCGATCAGGCGGCCCCATTCCGATTGCATCTCCTGCATGGCCGCGGCCGGCAGCAATGCGAGCAGCGTCGGCTCGATCAGCACGAGACGTTGCACTTTTTCCGGAAAGCGGCACGCGTAGGCAAAGGCCGTCGCGCCGCCGGACGAGTGGCCGACGAGATCGAACCGATCGAGGCCGAGCGCGTCGACGACGCTGGCCAGGTCCGCGACATCGCTGGTCGCGACACCGTAGTCCGGCGGGAGTCTCCGCTCGGAGCCGTCGTGGGCACGCGAGCTCGGCACGATCAAACGGCGCTCGGCGGCCAGGACCCGCTGCCGGGACCACGCGCTGCGCCCGGTGAAAGCGCCGTGCAGGAGCACCAGCGGCTCGCCTGTGCCGATCACCTCGTACTCGAGATTGCCGCCGCCGGGGGCGGGTGCCGTCCGGATCTCACCAGAAGATGGAATAGCCTTGGCGCTCATACCGCTCCTCGCTCACC
>JBFWQN010000400.1:0-5363 GCA_050249405.1 Hyphomicrobiaceae bacterium
AAGCGGGAATTGCCGCCCCACGTCGAGCCCGCGTACGACGGCATGGTGGTGCATTTCGATTGAGGCGGTGCCTCAGCCGCCCGCCAGCTGGAACTGCGGCAGCGTGATCTCGTCGCTCAGCTTCTCGAATACCACCTTCACGCGCCGCCCGACCTTGGCCTCCGTGTGCTCGGCGCCGAGGAGGTTGCCGGCGAGCAGCGCACCCGGTGCCGCGTCCAGCTCGACGATGATCGAGGCATAGGGCACGGCCGGCGCGAAGCGCTTGTCACCGGTGTGGTACATGATCGTATAGGCGTAGATCGAGCCTTCGCCGCGCACGGGCTCGAACTTGAGGTCCACGCTCACGCACTTGACGCAAGTGGCATAGGGCGGATGCTGGAAATGCCCGCAGGACTGGCACCGCTGCAGCTCGAGCGTGCCGCGCCGCGCCGCCTCCCAGAACGGCCGCGTCCACTCGTTCGGCACGGGAACCGGCCGCGTCACCTTGCTCCAGTCGCTCATCTGTCTCGCCCCTCGGCCTCGTTGCGCAGGCGAGTGTAAGCGGACTTCCCGCCGTGACCAAGACGCTGGCCTGACCGATGGCCTGCCGATGGCCTGACCGACATCGGCTGGCGCGCCGCCTGATCCGGAGCAGCACCCCGGCTTGCACCCGCTGGCGATCCGCCGAGCCGGCGCGTAGGCTTGCAGACGTCAGTCGCGGGCCAGAGCAACGGGAGCAGACGCCATGCAGCCGCAGCCCATCGTATGGGTGCCGAGCCCCGAGACCGTCGCGACCGCCAACCTGACGCGCTTCATTTCCGGCTGTGGCAAACGGGACTACGACGACCTGCTGGCATGGTCGGTGGCCGAGCCCGAGGCGTTCCATCGCAAGCTGCTCGAGCACATCGACTACCGCTTCACCGCGCCCTTCACTGCCGCCATGGAGGCTTCGGCCGGCATCGAGCACATCCGCTGGTGCGTCGACGGCCGGACCAACGTGGTCCTCAACGCGCTCGACAAGTGGCGCGACACGCCGACGGCCGGGAAAAGCGTGCTCGAATGGCTCGGCGAGAACGGCGAGCGCCAGTCGTTCACCTACGCCGAGCTCGACGAGCAGGTGGGGCGGTGCGCGGCCGGGCTGCGACGCCTGGGGCTCGGACCGGGCGACGTGGTTGCCATCTACCTGCCGAACATTCCCGAGGCCGTCGTCGCGCTGCTGGCGGTGCCGAGGATCGGCGGCATCGTGCTGCCGCTGTTCTCGGGCTTCGGCGCCGACGCCGTGGCAGCCCGCCTCCAGGACTCCGAGGCCAAGGCCATCGTCACGGTCGACGGCTCCTACCGGCGCGGTCGCGTGGTGGCGGCCAAGGCCGTGGTCGACGAGGCACGGCCGCACGTGCCGAGCCTGCGCCACGTCATCGTCTGCCACCGCGCCGACGCGCCGATGAGCTGGCACGACGGCATCGACCATCGCTGGGACGACGTGGTCGCCGACGTGGCCGGAGACCGCTCCACGCTCTCCGTCGAGGCCGACAGCCCGTTCCTGCTGGTCTACACCTCCGGCACCACGGGCAAGCCGAAGGGCGTCGTCCACACCCACTGCGGCTTTCCCGTCAAGACCGTGCTCGATCTCGGCATCTGCATGGACTTCAAGGCCTCGGACCGTATCCTGTGGATGTCGGACATGGGCTGGCTGGTCGGGCCGATCCTCGTCTATGGCACGACCTTGATGGGCGGCACCATGGTGATCGCCGAGGGCACGCCCGACTATCCGACGGGCGACCGCATCTGGCGCATCGTCGAGGACTGCCGCATCAGCTACCTCGGCATCGCGCCGACCATCGCACGCGGCTTCATGGCCGATCCGGACTTCGACGCGGGGCGATACGATCTCTCGACGCTTCGCGTCTTCTGCTCGACGGGCGAGGCCTGGACGCCCGAGGCCTGGCGCTGGCTCTACGAGGTGATCGGCAAGGCCCGGCTGCCGATCGTCAACTTCAGCGGCGGCACCGAGATGGGCGGCATCGTCACGTCGGTCGTGACGATGCCGATCAAGCCGTGCTCCTTCACGCGGCCGGTGCCGGGGACGTTTGCGGCAATCTTCGACGAGAGCGGGCAAGAGGCCCCGCCCGGCGCGGTGGGCGAGCTCGTCATGCGCCGTGCACCGATCGGGCTCACCCAGGGGCTCTGGCGCGACGAGAAGCGCTACATCGAGACCTATTGGTCGACTTGGGCCCAAGTCTGGCACCACGGCGATTTCGCCATGCGCGACGCGGACGGCTACTACTATCTGCTCGGCCGCTCCGACGACACGCTGAAGATCGCCGGCAAGCGCACCGGCCCCTCCGAGATCGAAGGGCTGCTGCTGGGCACCGGGCACCTGAAGGAGGTCGCCGCCATCGGCGTGCCCGACCCGATCAAAGGCACGGCCATCGTCTGCGTGTGCGTGCCGCGCGCCGGGCTGGAAGCCGGGCCCGCCATCGCCGACGACCTCTCGGCCGCCGTCGTGCGCGGTCTCGGCACCGCCTTCCGGCCGAAGGAGGTGGCCTTCGCCGCCGACCTGCCGAAGACGCGCAACATGAAGATCATGCGGCGCGTGGTGCGCGCAGCATACCTTGGCCAGGATGCGGGCGACTTGAGCTCGCTCGTCAACCCCGAGGCGGTGGCCGCGCTGCGCGCGCTGTGGAGCGAGGCCCGATCCTGACGCCACTTGGCAAGACAGCCCGGCCGGGCGACCCTGGCCGCCATTCGAGCTCATCACCCGAGGACAACACGCCATGAAGCATCCGTTCGATCTCACCGGCCAGGTGGCCGTCGTCACCGGCTCGTCGAAGGGCATCGGCCGCTCGATCGCCGAGGTCATGGCGACCATGGGCGCCAAGGTCGTCGTCTCGAGCCGCAAGGCGGATGCCTGCGAGGAGGTGGCGGACGGCATCCGCAAGGCCGGCGGCGAGGCGACCGTGATTCCGTGCCACATCGGCCGCAAGCAGGACTGCGAGGCGCTGATCAAAGGTGCGGTCGCCAAGTACGGCAGGGTGGACGCGCTCGTCTGCAACGCCGCCGTCAATCCCTATTTCGGCCCGCTCTCCGGCATCTCCGACGAGCAGTGGGACAAGATCATGGAGAGTAACATCCGCTCCAACCTGTGGCTCGCCAACCTCGCGGCTCCCGGCATGGCCGAGCGCGGTGGCGGCACCATCACCATCGTGTCGTCGATCGGCGGCCTCAAGGGCTCGGCCAAGCTCGGCGCCTATGCCGTGTCGAAGGCCGCCGACTTCGGCCTCGCCCGCTCGCTCGCCGTCGAGCTCGGCCCGAAGAACGTGCGCGTCAACGCCATCGCGCCGGGCCTCGTCAAAACCGACTTCGCGCGCGCGCTGTGGGAGGACAAGGCCAATCTTGCCAAGCGCCTCGAGAATTCGCCGCTGAAGCGCATCGGCGAGCCCGAGGACATCGGCGGCATCGCGGCCTTCCTCGCCTCCAAGGCCGGCTCCTTCATCACCGGCCAGGTCATCGTCGCCGACGGCGGCGTGACGATCGCGTGAGAGCGTAGAGCGGCAGACGTGTGCTCGGCAGGAGCCGCGGCGGGAACGCCGCCGCGGCCGGCGCTGAGGCATGGTCGAAAAGCGCGACCGTCGACGCCCTCGCGTCTCGCGCCGGCTTATCGGTTTGCGCCCCCGGCCGAAGCCGTCGCACGCCTTACGACGGCATCGGCCAGGGACGCTACGGACGAGCTATGCCCGAGATTGACGCCAGAGACTCGAAGACGAGCGCGGGATTATGCAGGAGCGGCTGTGGCCGGCCGGGCATGGCCATGGTCACGTCGCCTTCTGACCATGTCTGCAGCCGAATGTGGTCCGCCCGTGGCGGCACAGCCGATGATGCGTGCGTGTGAACCAAGCCGAAGTGGCAGATCGAGACCTTGCGGAGTCGAACCGCGTCTGCTTACACTCTGCTTGCGTTCGGACTTCTGTCAAACTGGCCATCAGCATTTTACGGCCTAAGGGATGGAGTATTCATATGTCTCAAGGATTGCCTTTGCCTTGGCCCTTCCCCTGGCGCCATGAAATTGCAACTTCCACTGTAGCACATTGCAAATTCCAACTGGCATCAGAACACGCAGAAAAGCAGATCTCTGCGGCTATGCCTTCGAGCTTGACCGACCTTGCTCGTGCAGCTGCGGAAGTCATGCGCCGCAAATTCGGACATGACTTACCGCCCACTCGAATGACACAACTCTATATCGTCGAAGCGATCTCTGAGATCAAGATTCCAGACCCTTCGGATTCATCAAGAACGACTACAACTCCCGTTGTGATCTATCCACCTGAATTCTTGATTGTTCTCGACGTCGGACTCGAAAGCTTAGTTGGAGGCAGCGCCATTTGGAAGCGGCCGACCTACGGCTATGCAGATCCCAGTTTCCCTATTGCTAGCGAGATGACGCTTCGCAGCGTCACCACCACGGAGCCGCACAATCTTATTTTCCCGAAAGTCGCCGGCAGCATCATGATCGGATGTCAGGACGGGACAGCGGCAGACGACATTATGAGGGAATTAGATCGCGCCCACCTTCGCGAAATCTCTATTTCCGGGACCTTCGTAACGGCAAGTTGCAAGCCATTCGAGGAGGTTGCGGTATGCCGACAGCTGGAAGCATCTCTTCCATTTATCAAGTATGCCGAGCCGAACGGCATTGTCCGATTGATCGACTTCAGCCCAGGCTGGATCGCGAAGCGAATAGTTTAGCTGAAGGCCGCTTGGTTTCACTGTTTAACTGAATGCTACGCATGCGACTTTGGGAGAGATTCATGCCAAAGTTTGGTACTCATCTAATAATCGCTGAACTTGCCGCTCAAAAAAGACCCGATGTTTTCGGTGTCCCACATTCAAATGCGTTCCGCCTCGGGGCAATTGGCCCCGACACGACCCTATTCATGTTCGATCCTGCGACCAGCAATCCCGATTTGCGCAAGGGGTTTGAAACAGCCTTGAGCGTCCTGGAGATCATGCAGGACGTAAAGGACGAATTCAAGAAGATCGAAGAAACGCTCACTAGGCCCGTCGACGATCTGAAGGATTATTTAACGGGCGGATTGTCCAAAGACCTCAGTTACACCGTTGAAGCCGGAATCGAGGCATTGCTTCTGGCTGCCAAATTGGGAATCGCATTCGGTGTCGGTTCGATTAATGTGAACAACCCCCTGTTTTCTCGTCTGCCTGAATTGCCCGGAGACTTCATCAAAAATCCTGAGCACGCCGCGCAAAAAAGGGTCGTCAGCACGACGGATAACTTCGGATTCCCCTTCCGAATGTTCGGCCACCCTTTAACTGACGACGGCGCATGGAAATCACCCGAACCGACTGGCGATTATTCCAAGTGGTGGTGG
>JBFWQN010000401.1:0-5362 GCA_050249405.1 Hyphomicrobiaceae bacterium
CGGCTCTATTGGGGCGGCGTTGGTGGCGGTGGCTGCCGCGAGCAACGCCGAGGCACGCGCAAGGAGGTCGGCTCGGACCGCCGGCGGCAGCTCGCCCCAGGCGTGCTCGCCGTAGGCCTCGATGAAGCCGCGCAGGCCGGGCTCGGGGTTGCCGGCTGCCACGGCCTCGCGGAAGGCGGTGATGCATGCGGCGTCGGCCGCGAGCAGCGGCGAATCCGTCGGGTCCGCCGGGTCGAGCAGGGCGAGAGCGATGGGCTCGTAGAGAATGGCCGCCTGGGCCTCGATGCCGTCCGCCAGGGCTCGCAGCACCGCATGCCCGCCCATCGAGTGCCCGAGCAGCACGCGCGGTCCTGCCCCGCCATCCAGCAGTCGCCGCACCAGCCCGGTGACCGCAGCGAACGCATCGCCGCCGTGCGGCGGCGGGGCGACGAGCGAATCGCCGCCTCTCTCGAGTAGCGGTGCCGCCGTGCGCCAGCCGCTCGCCGCCAGCTGCCGCGCCAGCCGGTCGAGGCCGCGCGGACCAGAGCCGGCCGCGTGCAGCAGCACGACGAGGCCCGGCCCGGCGCCGTGGCTCAGCAACTGGTCGGTGGCGTCGTGGTCCGGCATGAGCTCGGGATGGGTGATTGTGAGGCCTGGGTGCGTCGTGACAAGCTGCACGCAGTCATGACATACGCGCCGGCCGGCTGTCACCGCGCGCTCACGGCAGGGAGGGCATTCGCATGACGGTGTTGATCGCAGGTGGCGGCATCGGGGGCCTCACGCTGGCGCTGAGCCTGCATCAGGCGGGCATCCCGGTGCGCGTGCTCGAGAGCGTGCCCCGCGTGGCGCCCCTGGGCGTCGGCATAAATCTGGGGCCGCCCGCCGTGCGCGAGCTGACCGCGCTGGGCCACCTGGACGAGCTCGCGGCCGTGGCCGTGCCGACCTCGACGCTCGCCTACTACTCGAAGCGCGGCCAGCCCATCTGGTCCGAGCCGCGAGGCCTCGGCGCCGGCTACAAGTGGCCGCAATTCTCGATCCACCGCGGCGAGCTGCAGATGATCCTGTTCCGGGCGGCGCTCGAGCGGCTCGGGCACGAGGGTGTCGCCACCGGCCACCACGTCGCCGCCTTCGAGGACGACGGTCGCCGAGTGAACGTCCGACTCACCGACCGCGCCACCGGCGCCGACCGCGGTGCGGCCGAGGGCGATCTTCTGGTCGCCGCAGACGGCATCCATTCGACGATCCGTGCCCATTTCGTGCCCGGCGAGGGGCCGCCCATCTGGAACGGCGCCATCCTGTGGCGCGGCGTGACGCTCGCCGCTCCCTATCTGGATGGCCGAACCATGATCATGGCCGGTCACGAGCGCCAGAAGTTCGTGTGCTACCCCATCTCGCGCAAGGCGCTCGACGAGGGCCGCGCCGTCGTCAACTGGATCGCGGAGCTGAAGTTCGCGCCCGATCACGCCTGGCGCCGCGAGGACTGGAACCGGCCGGGCAAGCTCGAGGAGTTCCTGCCCCGTTTCGAGGACTGGCGCTTCCCCTGGCTCGACGTTCCGGCCCTCATCCGCGGTGCCAGGGGCTGCTTCGAGTATCCGATGGTCGATCGCAACCCGCTCCAGCGCTGGAGCCACGGCCGCGTCACGCTGCTCGGTGACGCCGCGCACCCGATGTACCCCATCGGCTCCAACGGCGCCTCGCAAGCGATCCTCGATGCGCGCGTCCTGACCCGTGAGCTGCTGGCCCATGGCACCACGCCCGCTGCCCTCCAGGCCTACGAGGCCGAGCGAAACCCGGCCACGGCCCGCATCGTGCTGGCCAACCGTGGCAATGGTCCCGAGCAGGTCATGCAACTCGTCGAGGAGCGCGCGCCGGGCGGCTACGACCGCATCGAGGACGTGCTGTCGCCGGCCGAGCTCGAGGACGCCGCCGCCGGCTACAAGCGCCTCGCCGGCTTCGATCGCGAGACCCTCAACTCGCGCCCGCCGATCGTGACGACGGGGCGAAGGGGGTAGCGAAGGCGTCCTTCCGAGCCGATGCCGGCGGACCCTATCGGGCATACGGACGAGCAGCAAATCGTCCCGAGGCCATGGGGCACGAGCCCGCTACGATGGGGCGGCAGTCGACGACACCCGGAAGCAACTTGTCGCCGTGACGGAGCGCTTCCTCGACGGCTGGTGCCTCTGATAGGGCATGGTATTGGCAATGAGGATGCCCGTACCGAAGCCGAAGAGCGCCGCTTTCCGTCGCGAAGTTGATCCAGGGAGTTGGCCCATGACCCAAATCCACCCGCTCCGCCCCTTTCTGCCGGCCGACACGGTGCGGCTGCAGGATTTGCTCGCGCAGTCGATCGAGGAGCTGACGCAGGACGACTACGACGAGGACCAGCGGATCGCCTGGATGTCGCGGGCAGCCGATACGGAAGCCCTTGCGAGGCGCCTCGTGAAGAACGTCACGCTCGTCGTCGAGCGCGACGGCGAGATCCTCGGATTTGCATGCCTCAAGGACAACGAGGAGGTCGACCTCCTGTTCGTCCATCCGTTCGCGGCGGGTGAAGGCGTCGGCTCGGCGCTGCTCGCGGCGATCGAGACGATCGCGACGGCACGCGGCGCCGCGAAGCTCACCGCCGATGTCAGCGATACCGCCCACGACTTCTTCCACGACCGCGGCTACGAGCCCGTTCGCCGCAACAACTTTCCGATCGGCGACGTGTGGCTCGCCAACACCACGATGACGAAGACCATCGGCGGGCCGGCGAAGGAGACCAAGCCATGACCAGCCGCGAGCGGCTCTACCTCTTCGACACCACGCTTCGCGACGGCGCACAGACCACGGGCGTCGATTTCTCGGTAGCCGACAAGCGGCGCATCGCCGAGGTGCTCGACGATCTCGGGATCGACTACATCGAGGGTGGCTATCCGGGCGCCAACGACACCGACACGGAGTTCTTCGCGACCCCGCCCGCACTGAAGCGCGCCACGTTCACGGCATTCGGCATGACCAAGCGCGCCGGGCGCTCCACGTCGAACGATCCTGGCTTCCAGGCCGTCGTGCAATCGCCCGCGGGAGCCGTCTGTCTCGTTGCCAAGGCGTGGGACTATCACGTCCGTGTCGCGCTCGGCATCACCAACGACGAGAACGTCGCCGGCGTGAAGGAGAGCGTCGAGGCGATCCGAACGGCGCAGAAAGTGCCGATGATCGACTGCGAGCACTTCTTCGATGGCTACAAGGCGAACCCGGGGCACGCGCTCGCCGTAGCGCGCACGGCCTACGAGACGGGAGCCCGGTGGGTCGTGCTCTGCGACACCAACGGCGGCACGCTGCCGCACGAGATCGAGCGGATCGTGGGTGAGGTGACGCGGCACGTGCCGGGCGCGCACCTCGGCATCCACACGCACAACGACACGGAGCAGGCCGTCGCCAACTCGCTTGCCGCGGTGCGCGCCGGCTGCCGCCAGATCCAGGGCACGCTCAACGGCCTCGGCGAGCGCTGTGGCAATGCCAACCTGACGTCGATCATCCCGACACTGCTGCTCAAGGAGGAGTATGCGCGGCGGTTCGAGATCGGCGTCGATCGCGAGAAGCTGAAGCGGCTGACTGCGGCCAGCCGGCTCCTCGACGAGATCCTGAACCGCGCACCCGCCCGCCAGGCCCCCTACGTGGGCGACAGCGCCTTCGCGACCAAGGCCGGCATCCACGCGTCCGCGATCCTGAAGGAGCCCGAGACCTACGAGCACGTCCAGCCGGAAACCGTGGGCAATCGGCGCCGCGTTCTGGTCTCCAACCAGGCCGGACGCTCGAATGTCGTGGCGGAGCTGGAGCGCCTCGGCATCGAGGTGCCGAAAGCAGATAGCCGGATCGGACGGCTGCTCGAGGAGGTGAAAGCGCGCGAGGCGCTGGGCTACGCCTACGAGGGCGCCGACGCCTCGTTCGAGCTTCTGGCCCGGCGCCTCATCGGCACTGTCCCGGAGTTTTTCACCGTCGACAGCTTCCGTGTCATCGTCGAGAAGCGGCACAACGCGCTGGGCAAGGTGGTCACGGTCTCGGAGGCCTCGGTCCGTGTCTTCATTGCGGGCGAGGCCGAGCCGCTGTGGTCGGTCGCCGAGGGCAACGGCCCGGTCAACGCGCTCGATACGGCGCTCAGGAAGGATCTCGGCCGCTACCAGAGCCACATCCGCGACGTGGAGCTCGTCGACTACAAGGTGCGCATCCTCGATGGCGGCACGGGCGCTGTGACGCGCGTGCTCGTCGAAAGCCGCGACAAGGCGACGGGCCTCAGATGGTCGACGGTCGGCGTCTCGCCCAACATCGTCGATGCGAGCTTCGAGGCGCTGACCGACGCGGTGACCTGGAAGCTGATGAAGGACGGCGCCGTGACTGGGTGAGCCATCGCCGGCGCGGCGAGCGGGCGCAGCCGGGCGTTGACCGCGGTCAAGGGGACCATCCCGATGCACCGATAGTCATTGCTGCGCCCGCCGCGTCGCGGGCGAGAGCTGCGCAGCATGGAAGGAGTTTGCATGTCCATCCTTCGTTTGGCCTTCGTCCTCATCGCGAGCCTCGCCGTCACTCAGGTGGCGATGGCCGCCGACGAGCTCGGGTACCGGGTGCACACCAAGGCGGGCAAGTTCGAGGACGTGCGCGACGACCTGAAGGACGCCATCGTCAACCGCGGCTTCGTCATCGACTACGTGGGTCACTTCAACGCCATGCTCGAGCGCACGGCCGAGGCGACCGGCAGCGTCACTCCGCTCGGCGCCAAATCGCCCTACAAGCAGGCCGAGTACATGCAGTTCTGCCCGTCGAAGCTCACCCACGAGGCGGTCAGCGCGACGCCTTTCGCGATCGCCAACTGCCCGATCGCCATCTTCGTCTACGAGACCGGCGCCGAGCCTGGAAAAATCCAGGTCGGCTATCGATTGCCGGCGGCGACGCCGTCCAAGGTGCTGCGCAAGGTCAACGACAAGCTCACCGCGCTCCTCGACGGCATCGCGAAAGAGGTGACGAAGAAATAGCGGTGGTCACTTGCCTGCAGGTATGCCAGTGGCCTCAATCCAGGTTGCTGCCGTGACGGAAGCGCTCGAAAAGCTTGGCCGAAAGATAGTCGAGTACGAACCACGTCAGTAGAAACGCCAAGCATTCGAGCGTGAAGCTCTTGAATTTATAAAGGGTCTCGGCCAGGACGAGCGAGATGACAAAGGCCGGCAATTGCTCGGTGATGCGCGCGTCTCGCCGTGCCGCTTTCAGCAAAGTATACATATTTCTTACTCCCTAGTATGAGCAAATCCGAGATCGGAGGCTGTGACGAGCACTGCAACGCTCCCTTCGGCCGTGATTTCAGCTTGTGGGTCCTGGGCCTCCGTTCGCAGACGGGAATTGCACCCACATG
>JBFWQN010000402.1:0-5323 GCA_050249405.1 Hyphomicrobiaceae bacterium
TTGTCGTGCGTCGCGAAGGCTGCGGCGAAAAGTGGCGCCAGCGTCGACACCGATCCGTCCATCAGGCCGAGCAGTCCGGGCTGGACGATCTGCAGCACGAACATGTTGCGCCGCGCCTGCTCCTCCTCGCCACGCGCACCCTTGGTCAGATGCTGCTGCCCGAGCTTCTGCGCGAGCGAGACGTGCTCGCGCTCGGCGGCGGCGAGATCGCCGAGCAGCTTCCGGATTCCGGCATCGGTCGAGCGTGCGGCGGCGCGCTCGTAGAACTGGCGGGTCTCGTACTCGATGGTCTCGGCTTGCTTCCTGACCTTGTCCAGGCCGAGCGGCCGCACCATCCAGATCGGCTCGTGCTTGACGAACCCGTTGACGTCCTGCCGGCGAATGAGGGGGATGTGCTCGCCGAACTTCTGGCGATAGATGTCGATCAGCCAGCGGCGGTGCTCGTTCTCCTCCTCCGCCATGTCGGTGAACACCTTGGCCGATGCGGGGAAGGTGTCCTTCAAGCCGTCGGCATAGTCGGCATAGATGCGGCCGTGCTCCTCCTCGAGGCTGATGGCGAGCGCCAGGATCTCCTGCTGGTTGAGCTCCGAGAACTTGCGCATGGCCGACCCTGTCGTGTGCACTGCACCAAATCTTAGAATAGTTCTAAAATTCCGCTTGGCAAGGACATCATGGGCACCGGAGCCCGAGTGCGGCGTCAGCGGTCCTGCGGCCTTGCGGTCCAGCGGGCGCCGTGGTGAGTTCCGGCCAATGCCGGGCCCGCCTCCCTGACGCTGGCCCAGGCCGACCGGAGGATCGCATGCAGCAGAAGTGGGCCGAGTTCCAGGGCCGCATCGAGGACGACCGCCTGATCACCGGACGCGGCCGCTATGTCGGCGACGTCGGCATCGAGGGTACGCTGACGGGCGTGGTGGTGCGCGCGCAAGTCGCGCACGCGCAGATCCGGCGCATCGATACCGGGGCCGCCCGCGCAGCGCCGGGCGTGGTCGGAATATTCACCGCCGCCGATCTCGCCGCCGACGGCATCGGGGACTTCCCCTGCGGCGTCAACCTGCCGGGCCTCGACGGCAAGCCGGCTTTTCCTGGCCGCCGGCCGGTGCTGGCTCGCGATCGCATCCGCACGATCGGCGAGCCTGTCGCCTTCGTCGTGGCGGAGACGGCAGACGCGGCGGAGGCGGCGGCCGAGCTCGTCGTCGTCGAGACCGAGGACCTGGATGCCATCGTCACGCCCGAGGCCGCGCGCTCCGATGGCGCCACGCGCGTGTGGGAGGGTGCCGCGGGCAACGTCGCCTACCTGTGGACACGGGGCGACCGGGCCAAGGCCGAGGCGGCGATTGCCGGGGCGGCGCACGTCACCTGCTTCAAGTCGCACGTCAGTCGCGTAAATGCGCTTTCGCTCGAGCCGAGGGGCTGTCTCGGCCTCGTCGATGCGGAAGGCCGCTACGTGCTCCATGCCGCAAACCAGAGCCCCCACAACTTGAAGTCCGGCCTCGCCAGCATGCTGAAGGTCGGCGGTGATCGCGTGCGCGTCATCGGTGGCGACGTCGGTGGCTCGTTCGGCATGAAGAGCGGCACCTACCCCGAGGATGTTCTCGTCTTGTTTGCCGCGAAGCGCCTTGGACGCCCGGTGCGTTGGATCTCTGAGCGGCGCGAGAGCTTTCTCGCCGACGACCACGGTCGCGACATGAGCCTCGACGCCCGGCTCGCCCTCGACGGAAACGGCCGCTTTCTGGCGCTGCTGGTCGACTACACCGTGAACGTTGGCGCCTACCTCTCGGGCCGCTCGCTGTTCATGACCAACAACATCGGCGGCATCGCCGGCGTCTATCGCATCGGCTCGATCGCCGCCTCGATCACCGGCGTCTACACCAACACCATGACCAATGCGCCCTACCGCGGCGCTGGCCGCCCAGAGGCGACCTACACCATCGAGCGGCTGATCGACCTTGCCGCGCACGAGCTCGGCCTCGATCCGTTCGAGCTCCGCCGCCGCAACCTCGTGGCGCCGTCGGCGATGCCCTACGAGACGGGCTTCATCTTCACCTACGACTGCGGCGAGTTCGAAGGGCTGATGACCGACGCTGCGCGCCTCGCGGACCGGGCCGGTCTCGCCGGGCGGCGCGAGGACTCGCGCAAGCGCGGGCTGCTGCGCGGCCTCGGCATCGCCAATCCGATCGAGGTTGCGGGCGGCCCCTTCACGCGACCCGCCAAGGACATGTCCCGCATCGAGGTCCGGCCCGACGGCCGTGTCACGGTGACCGCCGGTGCCATGTCGACCGGGCAGGGCCTCGAGACCATGATGGTCGACCTCGTCGCCCGCGAGCTCGGCGTCGACCGCAAGCAGATCGATTACGTGTTCGGCGATACGGACGACCTGCCCCACGGTCGCGGCAACGGCGGCTCTTCGGCAGCGCCGGTCGGGGCATCTGCAACTCTTCTGGCCTCGGGCAAGGTCATCGCGACGGGGAAGTTGCTGGCGGCCGAGCTGCTGGAAGCGGAGCCCGACGCCATCGATTTTGCGGAGGGCCGCTTCGCGCTTCGGGGCACGAACCGCTCCGTGTCGCTCGCCGAGGTGGCCGCGAAGGCCCGCGACAAAAGTCCGGCCGGTCTCGTCGAGGAAGCCGAGTTCACGCCGCCGACCGTCACGTTTCCCAACGGCTGTCACATCTGTGAGGTGGAGGTCGATCCCGAGACGGGCACGACGCGCATCGATCGCTACACTGTGGTCGAGGACATCGGCACGGTTCTCAACCCGAAGCTGGCGCACGGACAGATCCAGGGCGGCGTGGCCATGGGCGTCGGCCAGGCGCTGGGCGAGGTGATCCAGTACGACCTCGAGACAGGGCAGCTCATCACGGGCTCGTTCATGGACTACCAGATGCCACGCGCCGACGAGATGCCTGCGGTGCAGCTCACGACGCGGCCGGTGCCGACCAAGGTGAACCCGTTGGGAGTGAAAGGTGTCGGCGAGGCGGGCACCGTCGGCTCGATGGTGGCGGTCATCAACGCCATCTGCGATGCGCTGGCGCCGCTCGGTGTCAAGCACATCGAGATGCCCGCGACGCCGGCCCGGGTGTGGGCGGCGATCGAGGCGGCGCGCTGAGTGGAGAGAGGGCGGGGTAGCCAGGGCGCGGCGAGAGCCGGCGCTACGGCTGCCTGCTCTCGGAAGCCGCCTTGGGCTTCGTCGCCGCTGCGGCCTTTCTGGAGGAAGGCTTGGCTTTGGGTGCCGGCTCGGCCGGCTGCTCGGCGCCGGGGCCTGCGGTCCACCCTCCGGTGCCGACGACGCTGCAACCCTCCTGCCCGGCGACCCATCGCGTTATGTCGGCGGACATGAGCCGCGCCTGCTCCTCGGGGAAGCGGACGTTCTGAGCCTCGACGAGCGAGCCGCTGCCGCCGTTTGGGGCGATCCCCACCCGGAAGGCGCGCAGGCTGCCTTGGCTCGACGAGCCCGAGACTGGGTCGCGGGTCGAGACGCCGATCTCGGCGGTGCCGCCACTCGACGGCGGGTCGACGCGCGCATGGAAGACGTGTGTCCTCTTGAGCGAGCCGTCCGGGCCAAACCAGCACTTGAGCGCGCCCCGCGCGACCCGTGAATAGACCTCGGCCGGCGTGTCCGGGCTGGGCGGGATTGCGAGGCTCTCGGCGCCGAGCGAGGCTGTAATGGGCGGCAAGGCAGGCAACGCCAGTGGATTGCCCGCGCAGCCGGCAAGGACAAGGCACAGCGGAGCTGCACTGCGGCAGGGTCGGAGGAATTGGCGGATCATCCTGTGGCTACCGGCGAGTCGCGTTCGAGTGCGAGGCGACCATTCCAGAGCCGGCTGCCGGGAGCAAGCCGTCCCATCGCCACGGCCTGCGTGGCAGAGGGATCGGTTGTGGGTGTCGGACAGCGGCGGAGCGCGACGCGAGCAGCGCCCTCCAGCCAGCCCGGATCAGCTCGCCAGGGCGTCCGTATTGCGCTCGCCGATGCGCCGGCCGCGGCCGGTCGGCTCGCGGGCCTCCGGCGTCTCGGCCTTGGCGAGATCGTCGGCGGCGAGGTCGCGCTCGGCCTGGGCGATCTCGAGCTTGGCTCGCAAGCCGTCGACCGAATGCTGCAGGTTGTCGCGGCGCTGGCGCGCAGCCTTGGCGAACGTCGAATACGCGAAATGTTTCGCGTCGCGCACCCCGGTGCGCTCCTCCTCGGTCGCGATCTGGCGATCGAGGTCCTCCGCCATCGTCTCGAACTCCCGGATCATCGCCTCGAGGTCGGCGACTTTACGGGCTTTCTCGCGGGCCTCGAACCGCATCAGACGAAGAGCGCTCTCTCGTGGTCTCATGACGCATTACCCCCACTCGCTCGATGAACTCTACGCCGAACCGCAAATTCAAGTTCCATGCCACCCATTTAGGACGGCTTCTTCGCACAGCGCAAGACCAACGATGCGTCCCCCTGTCACAGAACGGCACAGCCGAGGCTGCCCGCCTGGGACATCCAATGGGACGAAACGAGGCAGAACATTGCCGCAGGCTGCTTAAGTTGCAGTAAATCAAGGCATTGACGCGGCAGGGTTACGCTGACGCCAGGGCTGGCGGGGCTGTGCCATGCCGTCTCGTCGAGGCCGTTGGGAGCGACTTGACCGCCTTCGCGCGGGGCGCCGGACGACGATCGGCATGTGCTGGCCGGCTACGCGGTGCTGCCGCTGCGCGCGCCCGAATCGGCGCTACAACGCCAACAATCGGCTAGGGACAAAAGCGCAAATCAGCTATCAATCCAC
This sequence comes from Hyphomicrobiaceae bacterium, assembly GCA_050249405.1. Lineage (GTDB taxonomy): Bacteria > Pseudomonadota > Alphaproteobacteria > Rhizobiales > Hyphomicrobiaceae. The sequence goes on from JBFWQN010000402.1 coordinate 4,752, forward strand.
AAGAGAGTGCACGCGCACGGAGCGTCGGGGGCGGCGCCTCGCGTGGCAGTTTTCAGTGGGATCCAAAAGCCTGCGTGTGTGGCGTGTCGGCGGGGCGAATCTCTTCGTTGCGGCCGCCGGTGTGTGCGTTCGGCCACGGCGGCTCGTGCGTCTGCGGACAGTAACGATTGCGTGGCGCGCAAAAGAGATTTGTTAACTTCTGGGTCCTACATTTCGAAATCATGAACGCGGGGCGCCGGGCGGGTCGCTGCGCGTCGGGCAGGGGCAGTGGGCATCCGACGCAAGTCGGAGAGGAGAAGTTCGAATGCGGGTCCTTCTGATCGAGGACGACAACGCGACGGCGCAGAGCATCGAGCTCATGCTCCAGTCGGAAGGGTTCAACGTCTATACCACCGATCTCGGCGAGGAGGGCGTCGACCTTGGCAAGCTCTACGATTATGATATCATTTTGCTCGACATAAACCTTCCCGACATGAGCGGCTACGACGTGTTGAAGCAGCTCAGGGTGTCGAAGGTCCAGACGCCGATCCTGATTCTTTCAGGGCTTGCGCAGATCGACGACAAGGTGAAAG
>JBFWQN010000403.1:0-5300 GCA_050249405.1 Hyphomicrobiaceae bacterium
TGGGTGACGCGGTTCGACCAGCCGGTCGGGCGGCCCATGCCATCCATGGCGTGCATGCGGAAGGTCTCGATGTCGGTCGTGTAGAAGAGATCGGTAGCAACCACCGTAGTGAGCCGCTGATAGCTGACCGTGCCCCCCTTGAATTGCTGGCCGGCCCAGTCCCAGCGGGCCGAGACGGCGTCCCAGCCCTTCTCGTAGCCGCCCCAGCCGTAGAAGCTCGTCGCATCCGCCGAATGCGAGTAGAGCGCCTTGATCGCGCCGACGTCGCCGTTGGCGACATCGGTCATGGCGGCGTGGAGGCGCGCGACGGCCGCCTCCACCGAGCGGCCGAGCTCATCCGGCGTCATTGGCGTTTCTCCCGGTTGCGTCGCTCCCATTCAATACGGGTCGGCGCCCCCTGTCACCGTCCGGCACCACTCGTGTGCACACCATGACGGCCGCGACCGCTCGACCTATCGGGATCGCGCCGGCATACTGCGAGCTTCCGCTCCCTGCCCTTGCTCGCGGAGGTCTCGCCGATGGCCCGTCTCGCCCTGCCGATCGACCGGCTGCTGCCACGCTACGACGTGATCGTGGTAGGCTCCGGCTACGGCGGCGGGGTCGCGGCCTCGCGGCTCGCCCGTGCTGGCAAGCGCGTCTGCGTGATCGAGCGCGGCCGCGAGGTGCTCACCGGCGAGTTCCCGGCCCGCTTCCCCGAGATGCGCAACGAGATGCGCGTCACCGGCCGTTCAGCGAGCTTCGGCAAGGCGACGGCTCTTTTCGACGTCCGCCTCGGCGAGGACATGCACGTTCTCGTCGCCAACGGGCTCGGCGGCGGCTCGCTGGTCAATGCGGGTGTGGCGCTGCGACCCGATCCGCGTGTCTTTCGCGACGGCGCCTGGCCGGGGCAGATCGTGCAGGATGGCCTCCTCGACGAAGGCTACGCCCGCGCCGCCCGCTGGCTGCGGCCCTCTCGGCTTGCCCGTGCCCACGAGATGGCCAAGTACCGCGCGCTCGTGGCGTCCGGCGAGGCGCTGGGGCGCATCCCCGTCAATCCGCCGACGGTCGTGAGCTACGAGGCGGGTGTCAATGCGGCCGGCATCTCGCAGCCGGCCTGCACGCTCTGCGGCGACTGTTGCGCGGGCTGCAACGTCGGCGCCAAGAACACGGTGGCGCTCACCTTCCTTCCGGATGCCGTGCGCCACGGAGCACACGTCTTCACGGAGCTGCGCGTCGACCATGTCGGGAAGGCTGCCGGCGGCGGCTGGCAGGTGTCGGCCGCGCCGGTCGATGGGCGCCGGACGGACACCCCGCTCGTCATCGAGGCCCCGCTCGTGGTGCTGGCTGCCGGCACCCTCGGCTCGACCGAGATTCTGCTACGCTCCCGCGAGCGCGGCTTGGCGCTCTCCGATCGGCTGGGTCACCGGTTCTCGGCCAACGGCGACATCATCGCCTTCGGCTACGGCGCGAAGCTCCCGGTGAACGCGATCGGCGTCGGCCACCCCGCCAAGATTCCGGGCTACGAGGTCGGGGCTGCCGTCAGCGGCCAGATCGACATCGAGGATTCGGCCGACCTCGACAACGAGATGCACATCCAGGAGGGCGCGCTGCCGTCGGCGCTCGCGCCCATCCTGCCCGTGATGTTCGTGCCGAACGGCCGCCTCGTCGGGGCGCTGCAAGCCCTCGTCTCCGGCGTCTATAAAGGGCCCCTGGCGGGGCTGCAGACGTTCTTCGCCGTCTCTCACGACAGCGCCGCCGGGCGCTTCGGCCTCGAGGCCGACCGGCTCGTGCTGTCCTGGCCTGGTGCCAAGGACGAGCCGGTCTACCGCAGGCTCGATGCGGCGCTTTCGGCGCTCGTCGCAAAGGCAGGCGGCTCCTACGTGAAGAACCCTCTGGCCGGCTCCGTGATGGGCCACCAGCCCGCGACGGCGCATCCGCTCGGCGGCTGCGGCATGGGCCGTGACCGGTCGGAAGGGACGGTGGATCACAAGGGCCGGGTCCTGGATGCACGGCCCGGCGCAGGGAGCACGGACGTTCACGCCGGGCTCTACGTCATCGATGGCTCGATCGTGCCCCGCTCGCTCGGCGTCAATCCGCTGCTGACCATCACGGCGCTCGCCGAGCGCTCGCTGATCCACATGGGCCGCGACTTGGGATTTGCCTTCGACGACGCGCCGGCTCAGGCCGGCCCGCTCCTCTCGCCGCAGTCTCCGGCGGCCTAGCCTTCCCGCCTAGTGCAGGGCAGGAGGCAGGTTGTCCAGGCTCGAGATGTACCATTTCTCGGTCTCGACGATGGCCGGGTTCTCGCCGTTGGCGAAGATCCAGCTGTCGACGGCCCATTTCTGGCCGTTCGCCGTCTCGCGCACGACGGCCGTCCAGTGCGGCCAGCCGGAGACCCCGCGCGTCAGGTTCTCTTTGGCGAACGGCGTGCCGACCGTGTGGTGGCGCAACAGCTTGTTGTGGGCGAGCACCAGCAGATAGCTCGTCGTGTTGGTCGCCTCGTCGACGCAGTCCTGCTGTGTCGGATCGCCCGAGGCGGTGAAATCCATGCCCGGCCTGTCGGCCTTGGTGCCGATCACGTCGCCGGTGCGCCGCTCCATCCAGCCTATGGCGTAGGCGATGGCGCGCCGTTCCTCGTGCGGCGTGTCGGCCTTGCGTGTCTTCTCCATCAACTCGCCGAGCGCCGCGACATCCTCGTCCGTGAAGCGGAAGCGCGTCTGCATCTTGCAGCCGTAGGCGTGACACACATAGACGGTGTTGCCGTGTGGCTCGCGGCTGTGGAAGTCGGCGAAATGGCGGTCGACCGAGCCGGTGCGCTCGTGCGTGCAGCCCGAGGCGAGCAGGCCTGCGACTGCCGCCGCCAGCATCAAGCACCGCATTCGCCCCGTCCCCCCGCCGCCTTCGAGCCGCTTCTAGCTCTGCAGCGATTCGCTCCAAAGCGGGAGGGCCCGGCATGTCCCGGCAGGACGGATGCGGCTCGTGGGAGGCACGGGCGTCCGATGGCCCGTGCCGCTGGCACCGGTCGGCGGTGCCATCCAGATCAGAGCTTGTAGCCCTGGCGCGCGAGCAGCTTCCAGGCGCCGCCGTCCTTGGTCCAGACCTGCGTCACGCCGATCTTGACGCTGTCGACCTTGCCGCCTCCGCGGTCGATCTCGGCCGCGAAGGTGTGGCGGGCGATGGCGTTGTTGCCGGCGACGGTGTTCTGCTGATCGCCGATCGCGAGGCTCTGGTAGGTGGATTTGCCGCTCGTATAGGCGGCCACATACTCGGCCTTGCTCTCCCGCCGCCCGCTCGAATGGCAGTAGGCGAGCTTCTCGTGCGCCAGCTCCTCCAGCTTGGCCTTGTCCGCCTTCATGATGGCGACGCGCAGGGCTTCGACAGCGGCGGCGATGGCGGCCTCGTCGCCGCCCTGGGCGAGCGCGGGGGCTGCTGGAATGGCCGAGACCGTCAATGCCGCACCGGCAGCGAGCGCAATCTCGCGACGTGTGGGACGCATGGGCTTCCTCCGTACCTTGATCGCCGCGGTTGCTCCGCGGACGATCGAGGCTAGGCGAGAACGGACCGGTTGGCCATGTTCGCCCAGCCGGAGGCCCGAAGGTGCTCGACCTTGGCCGGCGGCCAGCCGCCGGATCAGGCGAACATGAGCTGGTCCGCCATTCCAGCCGCCGTCATGTTGGCCACCATGATTCCGTACCAGCCCCCGCCATCGAGCGTGACGCCGATCCAGGCGCCGCCCGCGATGTCCGTCACGGAGACGTGGCCCTGGACGGCGGTCGGTAGCACGATGGTGTCGGGAGCATTCGACCAGGCGTTGTCGTTGAAGTCGGCGATGTAGGACCAGTCGCCGGCGGTCATGGCTTCCGAGACGACGAAGCGGTCATTGCCGCCGAGACCGACGGCGATGTCGTGGCCGGATCCCATCACGATGGTGTCGGCGAAGTCGCCGCCCCAGAGCGCATCGGCCCCGGCCCCGCCCGCCATGTTGGCCGAGGCGCCGAAGCCAGCCATGATCAGGTCGTCGCCGTCGCCGCCGAACAGCACGTCGAAGTCGACCGCCGCATTATTCGCCCCGGCGAAATCGGAGCCGAAGATCACGTCGTTTCCAGCGCCGCCCTGGATGTAGTCGGAGCCGCGCCCGCCGACGAGCGAGTCGTTGCCCGCGCCGCCCGCCATGCCGTTCGACGCCTCGTTGCCGATGGCGAAGTCGTTGCCGTTGCCGAGCACCAGGCTCTCGATGCTCTCGAGCCGATCGGCGACGCCCGACCGGTCGATGGCCCAGCCCGTGGCCAGATTTGCGATCACGCCATGGCCGGCACCGCCGGGGCTGTCCGTCGCATAGCTCACGACATCCGAGCCGAGACCGCCGCGATACTGGTCGCTGCCGCCGCGATCCTCGAACGCGTCGTTGCCGTCGCCGCCGAGCAGGAAGTCGCCGAATTGGGTGGTGATCACCCGCTCGACGTTGGCGACCGACGCGTGCTCGAGCCCTGCCGTGATCTGGCCGGTGATGAAATCGACGTTCACCCCATGCCCGAGCTGCGAGAGGTCGACGGTATCCGTGCCGCCGCCGGTATCGTTGATCAAGGTCGGCAGATGATCGCCGACGACATAGCGGTCGTTGCCGCTGCCGCCGTCGAGGGAGACGCCTGCCGCACCGCGCAGGATATCGTCGCCGCCGCCGCCAAGCAGGCTCGATACGCCCGCGCCGGCCGCGATGTCGTCGGCGTAGTCGGAGCCGATCACGTGCTCGATGCCCGTCGCGAGCGCCGCGACGTCCTGCCCGGTTCCCGGCCTGATCTCGAGCCCGCTCGCGCCCGCCGTGACGACGATCCCGGCGCCCGCCGTGCCCGGCCTGAAGGCTGAGAAGTCGATCGTGTCGGAGCCGCCCTGGCCATCGATGACCGGAAGCGAGCTCGGTATGTGGCTGATGCCGAACCCGGCGATGGCGAAGACGTCGTTGCCGGCGCCGCCCGTCGGGAGGGCGAGACCATCGGGACCGAACGGACCGGCCGGGGGATTGATGGGAAGTCCAGGCATTGCACGCGCTCCCGTAATTCGTGATTGACGCGACCCTGGACGGTGAGCGGTGACCAAATTCCTTGCGCAATGCCTCGCATTTTATCGATGCCGGAAATGCTTTCGCTGGGAATGGTTTTTGGTGAATTCGAGGTGAATGCCGCCTTCTCCTTATGGGACGACGGTCGGCGCGAGCCTGGCCTTTTCGAGTCGCGGGCCGCGCGTCGGCCTCGCTTCCGGTCCGCTTGCGGCGCCATGGTGTCGACAGTCCTTCGCGGCCTCCAATCGACTGTGATGGACCGTCG
>JBFWQN010000404.1:0-5298 GCA_050249405.1 Hyphomicrobiaceae bacterium
GGCCTTGCGTTCCTCGTGGGCGCGGCGGCCTTGCTGGCGATGTGGGCGAAGCTCGCGTTGCATATCCTCTGATCCGACGAAAGGCCCTCGCCGATGCGCCCAGGCGCCCGCATATCCGCCGCCATCGAGGTCCTCGCCGAGGTCACCGACCGGCACCGGCCCGTCTCGCTCGCGCTCGCCGACTGGGGCAAGGCACATCGCTTCGCCGGATCAGGCGACCGCAGCGCCATCGGCAATCTCGTCTACGACGCGTTGCGCCGGCGCTCTTCCATCGCGTTCGCCATGGGCGCCGACACGCCGCGCGCCATCGCCATCGGGGCGGCAATGGAGTCGCTCGCGGTCGAGCCCGCGGCGGTGGAGGCCATGTGCACCGGCGAGGACCACGCGCCGGCTCCGCTCGACGAGCGGGAGCGGCAAGGCTTGCTCGATCCGCCGCGCGACGCGCCACCCCACGTCTCGGCGGACGTTCCCGAGTGGCTATGGACCGATTTCGAGCGGGCTTTCGGAGCGCGCGCGGTCGCTGAAGGTCAGGCACTGGCGCGACGCGCGTCGGCGGACCTGCGCGTCAACACGCTCAAATCGACACGCGAGCGCGTGACGAAGGCGCTTGCCTCCTTCTCGCCGACAGAGACGCCGCTCTCGCCGATCGGTGTGCGCATCGCGGCGCCCTCGGGGCCCGCCCGTACGCCGAACCTGCAGGCAGAGGCCGCATTCCAGGCCGGCTGGTTCGAGGTGCAGGACGAGGGCAGCCAGCTCGCCGCGCTGCTGGCGGGCGCCGGTCCCCGCAAGCAGGTGCTCGACCTTTGTGCGGGCGCAGGCGGCAAGACGCTGGCCATGTCGGCTGCCATGCACAACACCGGCCAGATTTTCGCCTACGACGACGACCGCGAGCGGCTGAAGAACATCTACGATCGCATCAAACGCGCCTGGACACGGAACATCCAGGTGCTGCGCGCACGTGACAAGGATGCGCTCGCGGCTCTCGGCAACCGCTTCGACGCGGTGCTTGTCGATGCGCCGTGCACGGGCACCGGCGTCTGGCGGAGGCGCCCGGAGGCCAAGTGGCGCCTGAAACCGGTCAACCTGGAGAGCCGGCTCGCGGAGCAGGTGGCCGTGCTCGACACGGCTGCCGGGCACGTCAAGCCAGGCGGGCGGCTCGTCTACGTCACCTGCTCGCTTCTTCCATCCGAGAACATTGCCCAGGTCGCGGCGTTCATCCAACGGCACGGCGAATTCCGCGTCGTGCCCTACGGCGAGGTCTGGCGAGCCAACATCGGGACGGAGCCCCCCGCCTCGGCGGACGGAAGCGCCGAGACGCTGCTGCTCACGCCGGCGAGCCACGGCTGCGACGGCTTCTTCGTCGCCATTCTGGAGCGGGCCGCCGAATAGAGCGTCGAGCGGCAGTGGTCGGCGCCGCCCTTTGGGCACGGCCCGTCGCTACCGTGCCGGGTCGGCGGTGCTATAAAATGTGGCAAGCGGCCGAGGCCGCGCCGCCGATCCACTCGCCGGAGGCCGCAATGACATCCATGACCGCCGCCAGCGGAGCCGACGCCCACGTCTTCCGTCCGGCAGTAGAGGCTTTCCCGCTCGATACGGGACGCCTCGCACCCTATCTCGCGGCGGTGGGACTGCCACTCGACCCGGACACGCCCGTCAGGCAGTTCGGCACCGGCATGGCCAACATCAACTACCGCTTGAAGGCCGGTGGACGGATGTTGGTGCTAAGACGACCGCCCGGCGGCGAGCTGCCGCCCGGCGCGCACGACATGGCCCGCGAGCACCGCATCCTGTCGCGCCTGTGGCGCGCACTGCCGCTGGCGCCGGAGAGCGTGCATCTGTGCGACGACAAATCCGTGATCGGCGTCGCATTCCAGCTCATCGACTACCGGCCGGGTCTCGTAATCAAGGGTGACGACAAACGGCATTTCGAGGATCGCCCCGATGTCGCGGCCAGCACGGGGCAAATGCTGATCGATACGCTCGCCGCCGTGCATGCGGTCGACACGGAGGCGGTGGGCCTCGGCGAGCTCGGCCGGCCCGATGGCTTCATCGAGCGTACCCGGAAAGGCTGGAGCGGGCGGGCGGAGCGGCTGGAGCTTCGGCGCGAGACGGCGATGCTGGCGAGGGAGGTCTCGGACTGGCTCGCCCGGCAAAGTGTCAAGGCACGGTCGCCGACGCTGCTGCATTCCGACTTCAAGCTCGACAATCTCATCCTGGAGCCGGCGTCATTGAGGCCGGTCGCGATCGTCGACTGGGACATGGGCACGCGCGGCGACCCCCTGTTCGACGTGGCAACCATGCTCAGCTACTGGGCCGAGGCCGGCGATCCCGCCTGCATGCACGACATGAAGCAGCTGCCGACGGCGGCGCCCGGCTTTCCCACCCGCGAGGAGGTGGTCGCGATGTATGGGCGAGCGACCGGCCGTGACATCTCCGACTATCCCGTGCTTCGCGTGCTCGCGATGCTTAAGCTGGCGGTCGTTCTATTGCAGCTCCACGCGCTCTGGAAACGCGGCTCTGCCAAAGGCGACGATTACGCCGAAATGGAGCGTATCGCGACCGAGCTTCTGGCGTTCGCCAAGGATTCGTTTGCTGACTGATCCGGCGTCGCGGCCGGCCCGGAGCTTCCCGGATCGTCCAAAGCCTCCCGAAGGTGTTGCCCGGACGGGGTCGCCCCCGAAAGCTCAGGCTCGAGATTGACGAGCAGCTCGGCGACCGTCGGTACGAGCCGCGCACCCTCCGGCTCCACGGCCACCTCCCGATCGGAGCGCTCGTCGGCGACCGGCTTCAGCACGATGACGCGCGCCTTGTCGAAGTCCCGGGCGGCACGAGTGGCCACGAACCGGAGCTGACGCTGCGACGCCCCGCCTGCGGTCAGAATCACAATGGCGGCAAGCTGCTCTCCGTCCTCGCCGGAATTCGCCGCCGAAAGCGCGGTCAGCCCCGAAGCGTTGTCGCTCGCGTGAACGACGCGCCCGGTCTCGGCAGAGATGCAGCTCGCGAGGAATGCCGCGGAGGTGATATCGATGTCGCCCCGCGCCGGAACGACGAGCACGCCGCCCGCGGCGGACTGCCGAAGCTTTGCCGGCCGGCCAAGCGTGGTCGTCCCGGCCACGGCCTCGGCGAGCGTTCGGCGCACGGTTGTGGCCTGCTCCCGCGACAGCCGGCCATTTCTGTCGTCGAAGGCGGCGAGACGCAATGCCGGCAGCACCAGCGCATCGGCGGCCTGACCGATGCCGGCAGTGGTGGCGGCCTCGATCTGCTCCGCGGCGGCAAGCGCGTCCCCGGCCAACAAGCGATGATACAGCTCCTGGTCGGGCTCGAGCGCCGGCTCGTCACCTAGAAGCACCGAAATGAAGGTGAGCCCCTGAATATACCGGCCGAGCACAACCAGTGCCATTGTCAGTGGCGCTGCCACAAGCAAGCCGACCGGCCCCCAGACCAGCGTCCAAAAGCTCGCCGCGGCAATCATCGCAAAAGGCGAAAGGCCGACGCGGCTGCCGAGAAACATCGGCTCGAGAAGATTGCCCATCGCAATCTCGGTCGCGACGAACATCGCCATGACAAACAGCGCGAGTCCCCAGCCGGGGTCGACGCCGGCAGCCAGCAACACGGGAGGAGCCGCCGCAATGAACGAGCCGACGAACGGCACGAAGCGCATCAACGCGGCAAGCACTCCCCACAACAAGGCGCCGGGGAGCCCGATAGCCCACAGAACCAAGCCGACGGCCAAGCCATAGCCGCCATTCAAGATGGCCTGCGCCAAAAACAATCGCGACAGCCGCTTTCCGGCATCGCTCATGGCGCTCGTCGTATCGCTCAGATTATCGGTGCCGATGACGCGCACGATGCGATCGCGCATGTCCTGATGCTGCAGCAGCAGAAACAACGTGAAAAGCACGGTCAGGCCAAAGGCGGCGAAACGCTCGACAGCCTGGGCGAGCCCCGCGAGGGCGGCGGTCGGTCCCTGCGCCTCGCGCACGACGACGGGCCCGGTGACGCCGTTCGGCTCGACCTCGTTCTTTCCCGGCTTCGCGAGCTCTCGGCCCACCGCATCGGTAATCTGATCGATGGACCGGGTGGCTCGCCTGAGCACTCCGTCCTCGCGCCCGAGCGCGCTCACAGCGCGCACCTTCTGGATAATGTTCTCTCGATAATCGCCGATCTTTGCAGTGAGACTGATGAGCTCGACACTCAATAGCAGCGTCACTCCGGCAAGTGCCGCCAAAACAACGCTCATCACCCCGCCAACGGCGAGCCCGCGTGGAATTCCGCGAGCAACCTGCCACCGAACAATCGGGGCCAGAATAAACGACACGATGGCCGCTCCGGCGAGTGGCACGAGGATAGCCTGACCAAGCACGAGCGCCGCGATAACGAGCGCAAGCACCATCAAGCCCGCCGCAAGCTGCCGCACCGAATCAGCGATCAATGTCATCGATAGCTCCCGCGCCCCGAATTTGGCGCGTTCAAGCGCCTCCGGCCGCTCCTGGACCAGCCAGCAAGAACGCCAGCCGAAACACAAGCGTTCCGAACGTCGATTACCGACGTCGCGGGGGAACCGATCCGCCGAGAACGGTGTTTAGGCCTCACCCACGTAGCATGGAGCTCGGAAATGGGAAATCTTCTGTATTACGCCATCGTTTTTCTGGTGGTGGCACTCGTCGCAGCATTCCTCGGGTTCGGCGGCGTTGCCGGGACCGCGATGGAAGGCGCCCGAATTCTGTTCTGGGTCGCAATCGTCCTGTTCGTCATATCGCTGGTCGTCGGGTTCATAAGACGAGCGTGAGGCCTCGGGGCCGAGCGCCCCTTCGAATGGCGCGGGGAACCGATCAGGCGCGCCTCGCGTTTGTTTGCAATCAACCGGAGATCGATCATGGCACAGGCATCCAGCACGGGTCCCTACACGAATCATGCGCGCGACGAGGTGCGTAGCGCCGGCGCCCAACTGAGCGAGAAGGCTTCGAGCGTCGCCTCCAAAGCCGGGGAGCAACTCGAAGGGGCGATGCAGGGCGCGAGCGATGCAGCCCGGAATGTTGCCGCCCATGGGCGGGAAGCGGGCGAGCGCATGCAAGAGGTCGCCGGCAACCTTCGGGGCGCAGTGGACAAGTCTGTGCGTGAGCAGCCAATGGCGACACTCGCCGTGGCAGCAGCACTGGGCTTCGTGCTCGGCGCGCTCTGGAAATCGTAAGCGACTCCCGCCACCGCACGACAGAGAAAGGCAGTCAAATGCTGCAGTCGTTGTTCCGCCGGGCGGAGGCGAGCGTCGACAATGCGATTGCGACCGCTCTCGAGAAA
>JBFWQN010000405.1:0-5293 GCA_050249405.1 Hyphomicrobiaceae bacterium
GCGGTTCGCTCGTCACCGTCGCCGACGGCATCGTGACGAAGGTCGCGCCCAATCCCGCCCAGCCCCACTCTCGCGGCAACTTCTGCATCAAGGGTATCCGCGGTGGACCAGACCTCGCCGCCCATCCGTTGCGCCTTCTCCATCCGATGCGCCGCGCCGGTCCCCGAGGCTCTGGGAAATGGCAGCGCATCAGCTGGGACGAAGCCCTCGAAGAGATGGCCGACCGCTTCGCCGAGGTGCGTCGCAACCACGGTCCCGAGGCAATTGTCGGTGCCACCAGTGGCGCCAACTTCAGCCGCAGCCTGATCACCGCATTGTTGATGCGCTCTATCGGCTCGCCGAACTGGATGATCAACCAGGATCTGTGCGGCGGCTGCCGTGCGGTCTCGGCCCGCGTCACCGGCCTCGACATTGACAGCTGCGGCGACGTCGAGCACACGCACTGTGCGCTGATCGTCGGTCGCAATCCCGCGGTGGCCGACCCGATCCAGTGGGCCGACCTCAAGGCGGCCAGGAAGCGCGGTGCGCACATCGTCGTCATCGACCCCAAGCGCACGCCCGCGGCCGACATGGCCGACATCTGGCTCGCTCCGAAGGTCGGCACCGATGCGGCCCTGGCCCTCGCCCTTATCAACGTCGTCATCGCTGAGGGCCTCTACGATCGGGACTTCGTCGCCCGCTGGTGCGTGGGCTTCGACGAGTTGGAACAACGCGCAAGGATCTACACACCGATCGAGGCCGGGCGCATCACCGGTGTACCGGCGGCCGACATCGTCGCCGCTGCCCGCATGTACGCCGCCGGCCCGTCGACGTTCCTGTCCGGCCATGGCATCGACGCATTCGCGGGTGGCCACCAGGCCTTCCGCGCCTACCACTGCCTCGTTGCTATCTCGGGCAATGTCGACAGGCCGGGCGGCAATCTTCGCGTCAAGAAGCCGAATGGCTTCTCGAACTACATCGATTTACTGCATCGGCCGGAGCATCGCCTGCCCGAGGAGATCGAGCGACGCACGATCGGGGCCGACCGCTACCCCCTATGGGCAGGCCCCGACGGCTGGCAGACGGCTTGCCACAACCCCTCGGTCATCGAGGCGATGCTGACCGGCAGGCCTCACCCCGTTCGCGCGGCGTACATCAGCGGCGTCAACATCCTGCTCACCTACCCGGATACCAGGAGAACGATGGCGGCTCTGCACTCACTCGACTTCGTTGCCGTCGCCACGCATCTAATGACGCCGACCGCGGAGCTGGCCGACATCGTTTTACCGAAGACGACCTCGGTGGAAGAGGAGGAGGTGTCGTTCCAGGCGGCCGGCCAGATCGTGCTACTGTCGCAAGCTGTGACGCCGCGCGGCGAGGCCCGCCAGGAAATCGATATCGCCGTGCCGCTGCTCGACCGGCTCGAGGCGCGACAAGCGGCGGCCAAGCGGCTGCTCCCCTGGCGCTCGCAGCGGGACTTCAACGAGCACCTGCTGGCGGGATCCGGCATCAGCTTCGCGGAGCTTCAGGCCAAGGGCTGGGCGCGACCTGAGTATCAGCTCGGCAACTTTGCCGAGCGCCCGTTTTCCACGCCGTCCGGAAAAATTGAGCTCGTCGCTTCTCGGCTGACGGCCCACGGCCTCGATCCGCTGCCGTCTTTTCATGGCGTGGACGTCGAGTCGTCGCCGGATGCGAACTCGAGCAACATAGTGGCCGACTTCCCGCTGACACTCGTCACCGGCGACCGGGAGAAGACCTATCACCACACGCGCTTCCACGAGCAGGCGTGGGCGCAGAAAGTCTCCCCCGATCCGCGCGTGCTGGTGCATCCAGCAACGGCTCAGGCCGCCGCCATCGACGATGGTGACTGGGTGGCGGTCGAGACGGCGACCGGGACCTGCCGGCTGAAGGCCAAGATCTCCGACACCACGCCTCCCGGTGTGGTGAGCACGGGCATGGGCTGGTGGCGCCCCCACGACGTGACACCGGACCGCGGTGTTCTCGACATCAACATCAACGCCGCGCTGAGCTACGCCGGCCCCTACGATCCGGTTACCGGCTCGGCCAGCATACGCGGCCAACGCTGTCGCATCAGCCGTATCTCCGATCCCGCCCAGTGGCAGGAGTCCACCAGTGCCGAGTTCGCAGGTGGCTGAGCGACCGTCGATCATGCCGATTGCATGCAGGGGGATATCAACCCGCGAGTATGCTGCCGGTTCGGTCCTGCCCGGCAGACCAGCCGCGCCCCGACAGGCAGGTGACGGCACTCATTGCGTGCGCTGAAGCGCGCCCCAGTCCAAAGGAAACCGAATGTCCTGGAAATTCGAGCTGCTGATGAAGCCGGAAGGAGAGCTCATCACCGAAGGCCCGGTGTGGACCGGCGAGGAGATCCTGTTCACGCACATTCGCCGCAGCCGCATTCTGCGCTACGACCCGAAGACCAAGGACATCACCGTGTGGCGCGAGAATACCAATCGCACCAACGGGCTGTGTTTCGACTCGCAGGGGAGGCTCTACGGCTGCAGCTCCGGCGGGCGGGCGATCGTGCGCTTCGATGCCGATGGCAAGACCACGGTGATCGCCGACAGGTTCGACGGCAAGCGGCTGAACACGCCGAATGACCTCGCCATCGATCGCAAGGGCCGCATCTGGTTCACCAACCCGGTGAACGAGGGGAACTGGGACAAGACGGAGGTGCGGGAGATCGATGATCAATCGGTGCTGCGCGCCGATCCGCAAGCCGACGGCAGCTATCGGGTGTCGCGCGCGACATTCGACAACACGCAGACGAATGGGATCCTTGTCTCGCCCGACCAGCGCACGCTCTACGTGGCCGAGAGCAGCTACAAGCGTGGCGTCAATCGCGAGCTCAGGGCCTACCCGATCAAGGAGGATGGCAGCCTCGGCAGCTACGATACGTTGTTTTCCTGGGGCGAGGATGCGCGCGGCGTGCATCGCGGCATAGACGGCATGAGTTTCGATGCCGAAGGCAACATCATCGCGACGGCGGGCTACGAGGTGAGCGGGGCGGGGCCGATGCTCTATGTCTTCTCAGCCAGCGGCCGCGTGCTCGAAACGCACCCGATTGGCTGCAACCGCCCGACTAACGTCTGCTTCGGCGGACCCGACATGACCACGGTGTTCGTGACCAGCACCAACGGGCATCTCTACAAGGCCGAGACTGATCGCGTCGGCTGGGCGATGTATCCTTGAGTATCGTGAAGCTCGACGATCAATCTCCACTGGGCTGCGTGGCCCAAATCATGGCTCGAGAAGTATGATGCGATGCCCAGCCTGCACGTGAACGGAACCGAGATCCACTACGCCGAAGCCGGCGTCGGCGGTCGGCCGCTGCTGATGGTGCACGGCACGCTCGGCGACCAGCGGAGCTTTGCCACACAGATGGCCCCCCTTGCGGCGGCTGGCTGCCATGTGATGGCGCTGTCCATGCGCCATTGCTGGCCAGGCAACTGGCCAGAGTCGGGCGGAGATTTCCGCATCGAAACGCATGTCGCGGACGTCGCCGCGTTCATCGGCGCGCTGGGGAAGGAGCCGGTGGCGCTGCTCGGTCATTCCCGTGGCGGACATATCGCCTTGCGCGTCGCAGAACGGCATCCAACGCTGCTGCGCGCACTGATACTGGCCGAGCCCGGCGGTGAGCTCGATGAGAGCTTGGGCGGCAAACCTGGCGGAGCTGGCCACGCCAGCGCCTTCTCGGCGGCTGCCGATCTGGTCGCAGCGGGTGACGAGGAGGGAGGGCTGAGAGTCGTTGCCGAGCACACAGGCGGACCAGGTGCCTGGGAACGGCGCCCGGAAGAGCGCAAGGCCATCAGTCGCGCCAATGCGCGCACAATGCTGGGACAGCGCAACGAACAGCGCCGCCCATATTCGCGTGCGACGGTTGCAGCTATTCGCACGCCGACCCTGTTCCTCTACGGCGCCAACACGCGCCCGAATTTCGTCGCGAATGTCGGGGCATTGTCGGGCGCGATCGCAGGCTCGAGGGTGGTGGTGGTCCGCAACGCCACCCATGGCCTTCCCTACGAGAACTCGGCCGACTTCAACGCCGCTGTCGTCGACTTCTTGAAGGCGCACTGAACCTGTCGGGTGATGTTCGACCCTCACAACTCCGGCAAGTTCCCTGAGCGTTGTGGCAATGCGAGCTGGCCGGTGCGGTGTCGTGCGATTGAGGCTCCCCGCTCGATGCCCATCGCCCGTCAATCGACGTACATTCGAGAAACGCTGACGCGACGCGACGCCTCTGGTAGCAGACACGGCCCACAATAGAGGCGTGTACGTCGTGATGGAGCCGGCAGCTGTCCGCTTTTGGGATGTAACCACATTTTCCTGCCTCTTCTCCGTGCACATCGTATTGCCTGCGTATCCACTTCGGGTGAGACTCCTCCCGTCACCAACGACCAAGGAGGCGCCATGGACCAACCTACCCAACCACGCGGCGATTTCGTCGCGTTCATGAACCGCGACAAGCAGCCCGGCGACAACAGGCCGGCCTTCGAAGGCCGCATCGCCAAGCCCGGCACGGACGAAAGGCGCGAGATGTCGCTCTGGGCCCACCAGTACGCGGACCCGAGGACCGGCGAGATCAGGATCATGTTCAACGGCAGCGTCGACGCCATCGATGCCGCCGCCTCCGCTGCCGACCAATTGGCTACGCTGGTCGAGGCTGCACCCGAGGGCGCCGAGCAGAGCCTCAACAATCTCTCGCTCAAGGCCCGCCAGGTCGTGCTGTTTCCGAACGGATTCAAGGAGGAAGCCCCTGACAAAGACCGGCCCGACTACTGGGGCGCCTACAATCCCGGGGACGGCACGCCGCTGGTGCGCATCAGCACCTGGCTGAAGAAGGACCGCAACGGCCGCGCCTTCATGTCCGGCGCCACTCAGTATTCGCTGCCCGGCAAGTCCGAGGCCGAGATGCAGCATGCCGACGCCAAGGATGGTCTCGAGGAGCTGATCGGGCGCGGCGATGTCGCCAAGGGCGTGCCCGAAAGAAAGCGCGGCAAGGGCGGAAGGGCTGAGTAGGGGCAGCGGCCTCCCGCATGTCCGCATCAAGTTTTGCCCATGAACAGTTCGGGCAGCCACAACGCCAACGACGGAAAAGCCATGAGGATTACAATCAGCGCTAGCATCGCGCCGACGAACGGTAGGGAGCCCCAGATGACGTCGGATACGGGGCCGCGCTCGCGCATGCCCTGCACGACGTAGAGGTTGAGGCCGACGGGGGGCGTGATCAGTGCCGCCTCGATCAGGATGGAGAGCACGATGCCCCACCAGATCGGGTCCCAGCCGAGCTAGG
>JBFWQN010000406.1:0-5291 GCA_050249405.1 Hyphomicrobiaceae bacterium
GGTTCGGCGGGCGCCATGTCACGCGCGAGAACTTCGAGGCGATGGTGGTCTACGTCCTCTCCCTGCTCTCCCCGTTCGAGGATCGCTACAAGTTCGTCGAGCGCATTGCGAAACGGCCTGCGCATCTGCTTGGCACCTCGGGAACCGTAACCACTGTCGCCGGCATTCACCTGGGCCTCAAACGCTACGACCGGGCGCGGGTCGACGGCTGCTGGATGCGAACCGCCGACGCGCGAGCGGTCACGGAGCGGCTCCTCTCGTTCTCCTACGACGAGCGCATGGCGGAGCCGTGCATCGGCCGCGATCGTGCGGATCTCGTGCTGGCGGGCTGCGCCATTCTGGAGGCCATCCTGCGGCTGTGGCCTTGCGAGACGCTGCGCGTCGCCGACCGGGGCCTCAGGGAGGGCATTCTCGCCTCGCTCATGGCCGAGGACGGCCATCACCGTCCGCCCCGCGCGCGACACGCCAATGGGGAAAACCGATGAGTGGCGGCAACAAGGGCAAAAGTGCGGGCGGCGGAGGCAAACGCGCGGCCGCGAGCCGCAGCACCTCCTCGCGCGGGTTCGGTGGCACGCGCCAGCTCAATGTCCGCCTGAAGACGGCCACCGGCCGCACGGCATCCTCGCAACGCTGGCTCGAGCGGCAGCTGAACGATCCCTACGTGGCAGCCGCCAAGCGCGAGGGGTGGCGCTCGCGCGCCGCGTTCAAGCTGATCGAGATCGACGACAAGCACCACATCCTGGCCGCGGGCCAGCGCGTGCTCGATCTTGGCGCCGCGCCGGGAGGCTGGTCGCAAGTCGCCGCGAAGCGCGTCAAGGCCGACGAGGGCCGCGGCCAGGTGGTCGCCATCGACTATCTCGACGTCGATTCCATTCCAGGAGTGGAGCTGGTGAAGCTCGACTTCATGGACGACGAGGCGCCGGCCCGCCTGAAGGCACTGCTGCGCGGTGGCGGCGCCGATGTGGTCCTGTCCGACATGGCGGCGCCGACGACTGGCCACACGAGCACCGATCATCTTCGCATCATGGGCCTCGCCGACGCGGCGCTCGCGTTCGCGGTCGAGGTCTTGAGCCCTGGCGGCTCCTTCCTGTGCAAGGTGTTCCAGGGGGGCTCGGAGCGTGATCTCCTCATCGAGCTCAAGCAGCGCTTCAAGATCGTGCGGCACGTGAAGCCACCCGCCAGCCGAGCAGGCTCGGCCGAGCTCTACGTGCTGGCGACGGGTTTCAAGGGGTAGCCGCTTCCTGCGCGGCACGGGCGCGTCCAAGCGGTGGAGCCGGCGATGTGGCGGATCTGGGTGGCCGCCCTGTGCTGGGGCCTCAACTGGCCCGTGATCAAGGTGCTGCTGACCGGCGCCGGGCCGTGGACGCTACGCGCCGCGGGATTGACGGGAGGAGCAACGCTGTTGTTTGCGGCGTGCCTGGCAGGTGGCCAGTCCCTGGCCGTGCCGCGACGTCACTGGGGAACGCTGCTGATCGCGGCGCTGCTCAACGTCACCGCCTTCAACCTGCTGTCCGTGTTCGCGCAAATGACCATGACGGCCTCGCGCGCGGCCATTCTCACCTATACCATGCCACTCTGGTCGGTGCTTTTCGCGCGCCTCGTGCTCGGCGAGCCCATCGATCTGCTGCGCGGCATCGCGCTCGCTCTGGGCGCGGCCGGGATCGTGATGCTCGCCTTGCCCTTCTGGGACGTGGTGAAGGGAGGCGGCGTGCCGCTCGGCCTCGTCTACGTCATGGCAGCGGCGATCACGTGGGCCGCAGGAACCGTCTACATCAAGCAGGCGAAACCGGAAGGCGCTCCGCTCGCGCTGACGGCGTGGCAATTCGCGATCGGGGCCGTGACCGTCGCCGCCGGCATGGCGGTGCTCGAGACGCCCCGGCTCGAGCTCGACCGGCCCCTCATCCTGGCAGCCTTCGCCTACAACATCGTCTTCCCGCAGGCCCTCGCCTATGCCCTGTGGTTCGGGCTGATGGCGCGCGTGCCTGCCTCTACGGCGGCGCTCGGCACCCTGCTTGTTCCGGTCTGCGCCGTGGCGGCCTCAACGCTCTGGCTCGGAGAGCGGCTCGGCCTCCTCGACATCGCAGGCTTTGCATTGATCCTCGGCGGCGTTCTCCTCGACCAAGGCGTGCGCGCCTGGCTCGGCCCGGGACTGGCGTCGGGATCACGGCAGGCAACCTGAAGCGCCAGCTGCAACGGCGTACCTCCGGTCAATGCCACCGCGAGCCGTGCACCGGCCGCATGGCCGCACGCCGGTGCTGCCGTCTTCCCCCCGTCAAGGGCTTCTGCTAGGGGAGGCGATGGCGTTCGACACCAGCCTGGATTCACTTTCCGCACCTGCGGGCCGTGGCAACGGCTCGCGGGCGTCGGGTGCTTCCCGATCTCCAAGGCGGGCCTGAAGGAGAACACGATGCGCCCTCGCTCCTCCCTGATCGAGCCGGATATCGGCCTCACCTTCGACGACGTCCTGCTGGTGCCGGGCGGCTCCGAGGTGCTGCCGGCCGAGACACACGTCGCCTCGCGCGTCACCAAGGAGATCGAGGTCAACATCCCGATCCTGTCCTCGGCCATGGACACGGTGACGGAAGGCCGCCTCGCAATTGCCGTGGCCCAGGCGGGCGGCATCGGCGTCATCCATCGCAACCTCACCACCGAGCAGCAGGCCGCCGAGGTGGCGCAAGTGAAGAAGTTCGAGTCGGGCATGGTGATCAATCCCGTCACCATCCATCCGACCGCGACACTGGCCGACGCTCTCGACCTGATGAAGCGCCACCGGATTTCCGGCATTCCGGTGGTCGAGCCGGCCCGCAATGGCCATCGCGACGGCAAGCTCGTCGGCATCGTCACCAACCGCGACGTGCGCTTCGCGACCAATCCCAACCAGCCAGTCTCCGAGCTCATGACCCGGGATCGCCTCGTGACCGTGCGCTCGAGCGTGGACCGCGAGGAGGCCAAGCGGCTTCTGCATCAGAACCGCATCGAGAAGCTTCTGGTCGTCGACGAGGGCTACCATTGCGTGGGCCTCATCACGGTCAAGGACATCGAGAAGGCTCAGCGGCATCCCAACGCCTGCAAAGACGATCAGGGACGACTCCGGGTCGCCGCCGCGACGACGGTCGGCGACGACGGCTACGAGCGCACCGAGCGCCTCATCGATGCGGGATGCGACTTGATCGTGGTGGACACCGCTCACGGCCATTCCTCGCGCGTGATCGAAGCCGTCGCCCGGATCAAACGGCTGTCCAACCGCGTCCAGGTCGCGGCCGGCAACGTGGCGACGGCCGAGGCGACCGAGGCGCTGATCGATGCCGGCGCCGATGCCGTCAAGGTCGGCATCGGGCCGGGCTCGATCTGCACGACGCGGATCGTGGCCGGCGTCGGCGTGCCGCAACTCACGGCCATCATGAAATCGGTCGATGCAGCGGCCAAGCGCGGCGTGCCCGTCATCGCTGACGGTGGCATTCGCTACTCGGGCGACATCGCGAAGGCGATCGCCGCCGGCGCGGGATGCGTGATGGTCGGCTCGCTCCTCGCCGGCACCGACGAGAGCCCGGGCGAGACCTATCTGTTCCAGGGCCGGACCTACAAGGCGTATCGCGGCATGGGCTCCGTCGGCGCCATGGCGCGCGGCTCGGCGGACCGCTACTTCCAGCAGGATGTGAAGGACCAGCTCAAGCTCGTGCCCGAAGGCATCGAGGGCCAGGTCCCGTACAAGGGACCCGTCGGCCACGTCCTGCACCAGCTGGTCGGCGGGCTGAGGGCCGGCATGGGCTACGTGGGTGCCCGTGATCTGGCGGAGCTCCAGGCAAAAGCCCGCTTCATCCGAATATCGCCGTCCGCCGTGCGCGAGAGCCACCCGCACGGCGTCCTGATCACCCGGGAGGCGCCCAACTACCAGGGCAATGGCTGAAGCCGACTGGCAGAGCCGGCCCTGCGGGCATCGACAAGTGTGTTGCCACTATGGCGACTGCGTGAGGGCTTGACCGTGAGGCAGCGGCTCTCGACTATGCTCACGATCGTAAACGTCGCAAAGGAACTCTGATTTGGGTGCGGTGGTGCAAATCGGCAACGCTCGCGATGCTGGCAATGGCTTGGAGGCCATCCTCGTCCTCGTCGCGGAGGACATGGGCGCGGTCAACCGCATCATCCTCGACAAGGCCATCTCGGATGTGGAGCTGATTCCCAAGCTCGCCCATCATCTGATCGATTCCGGAGGCAAGCGCCTGAGACCGATGCTCACGATCGCATCGGCCAAGCTCGTCGGTGCGCAAGGTGACGGCCCGGTCCGCATGGCGGCAGCCGTGGAGTTCATGCACACGGCGACGCTGCTCCACGACGACGTCGTCGACGAGAGCGACATTCGCCGCGGGAAGAAGTCGGCCCGCATTCTCTGGGGCAATCAGGCGAGCGTGCTGGTCGGCGACTTTCTGCTCGGACAGGCATTCCGCATCATGGTCGATGTGGGCTCGCTCCCGGGTCTGCGCATCCTGTCCCACGCCGCCGCGGTCATCGCGGAGGGCGAGGTCATGCAGCTCGCCGCGGCCAAGAACATGGCGACGACCGAGGACGAGTATCTTGCCATCATCAATGCCAAGACGGCAGCCTTGTTCTCGGCTGCAGCCGAGGTCAGTCCCGCGCTGATCGGACGTCCGGTCGAGGAGCAGGCGGCCATGCGCTCCTACGGCCGCAACCTCGGCATCGCTTTCCAGCTGGTGGACGACGCGCTCGACTACGCCGGGGACAGCGAGCGACTCGGCAAGTCGGTCGGGGACGATTTCCGCGAAGGCAAGATCACGCTTCCGGTGATCCTTGCCTTCAGGCGCGGATCGGAATCCGAGCGCGCATTCTGGAGAACGGCTCTGGTCGAGGGCGAAAGCGGCGACGAAAACCTCGCACGCGCCATTGCGCTCGTGAAACGGCACCGCACTATCGAGGCGACGCTCGAGCGGGCCCGAACCTATGGCGCGATGGCGAAGGACGCCCTCGCCATTTTTCCCGATTCGACAGCACGCAGCGCACTTCTCGATGTGGTCGACTTCTGCGTGAGCCGCGCCCACTGATCAACCGGCATCGTCCGCGACTTGCGTGCCGCACGGCAACAGGAAAACGGCTCCGGAATTGAATGCCGGAGCCGCAGAACTTTGCCGATAACAGGGCCTCGATCAACCTTTCGGGGCGGCCGGAGCCTTGGGTGCCGCTGGCGCTTTGGGAGCAGCAGGGGCAGCCGCTTTCTTGGCGGCCGGCTTGGCCTTCGCCTTGGGCGCGGCGGAGCAGGAAGCCTTCTTCAGCTCCTT
>JBFWQN010000407.1:0-5246 GCA_050249405.1 Hyphomicrobiaceae bacterium
CATCGTGCTGATGGGGCACCGCGACACGGTCTTTCCGAAAGGCGAGGCCGCCCGCCGCCCGTTCAAGATCGAGAACGGCCGCGCCTATGGGCCCGGCGTCGTCGACATGAAGGGCGGCCTCGTGCTCAACGCCTTCGTGCTGGCTGCCTTCAAGCGCTTCGGCGGCAACCCCGTGCCACTGCGCGGCCTCATCACCTCCGACGAGGAGATCGCCTCGCCCGCCTGCCGCACCGTCATCGAGCGCGTCGCGCGCGAGGCGCGCTGCGTGCTCAACTCCGAGCCCGGCCGCCCGTCGGGCAACGTCGTGACGGGGCGCAAGGGCGGCGTCTTCATGAGGATGGAGGTGTTGGGCAAGGCGGCACACTCGGGCGGAAATTTCGAGAAGGGCATCTCGGCCATCGGCGAGATCGCACACAAGATCGTGGCGTTGCACGCGCTGACCGACCTGCCCCGCGGCATCACCGTCAACGTCGGCCTCGTCTCGGGTGGCCAGTCGGTCAATACGACGGCACCGCACGCCGAGGGACGCATCGATCTGCGCTACGTGAAGCCTGCCGACCGCGAGTACGCCCTCGGCGCCATCCGCCGGATCATCGATACGCCGACCGTGCCTGGCACCACGGCGAGTTTCGAGATCCTGGGTGAGTTCCTGCCTTTGACCAAGCCGGCCGGCAGCGAGGAGCTGTTCGCGACCTACGTCGCCGCGGCGGCCGACGCGGGATTGAAGGTCGCCGGAGAGTTCTCGGGCGGGTGCGCCGATTCGGGTTTCACGACCTCCGTCGGCTGTCCCACCATCTGCGCGACCGGCCCCGTCGGCGGCAATGCCCACACCCCCGAGGAGTACCTCGAGGTCGAGAGCTTCGTGCCGCGCGCGCAGGCCATGGCGCTGGCCATCCTGCGGATGCCACTCTCTGCCTGAGCCAGCCAAGTGCTGTGGAGCCGAAATGCCGACCAAAGCAAATGAGCGGTCCGCCGCCAACGCCACGCTCGCCGACGCCATCGCCGACGCGCACGCCCGCTACACGGCAGCCAACCCCGAGAGCCTGGCGCTGCACCGCAAGGCGGAGCGCGCGCTCCCCGGCGGCAACACGCGGACGGTGCTCTACTTCGGCCCCTTTCCGCTGCGCTTCGCGGGCGGCGACGGCTGCCACCTGACGGACGTCGACGGCCACGGCTACGTCGACTTTCTCGCCGAGTACACGGCCGGCATGTTCGGCCACTCGCATCCCGTGATCCGCCGCGCCATCGAGCGCGCGCTCGACTTCGGCGTCAACATCGGCGGGCACACGGAGCTGGAGATCAAGCTGGCCGAGGCGGTGACGGCGCGCTTTCCCTCCATGGAAAGGGTGCGCTTCACCAACTCGGGCACCGAAGGCAACTTGATGGCGGTCTCGCTCGCCAGGGCTTTCACCAAGCGGACGAAGGTCCTGGTGTTCACGGGCGGCTACCACGGCGGTGTGCTCTATTTCCGCAAGGGCGGCTCGCCGGTCAACGCGCCGTTCCCGTTTCTTCTGGCCCGCTATAACGACATCGACAGCGTGCGCGCGCTCGCGAAAGCCAACGCCGCCGATCTCGCCTGCATCGTCGCCGAGCCCATGTTCGGCTCGACCGGCTGCGTGCCCGCGACCGACGCCTTCCTGCACGGCTTGCGGCAGGTGGCCGACGAGACGGGCGCGCTGCTCATCCTCGACGAGGTGATGACCTCGCGGCTGGCACCGGGCGGCTTGCAGAGTGTCGTCGGCGTGCGGCCGGACCTCACCACGCTCGGCAAGTACGTCGGCGGCGGCATGTCCTTCGGCGCGTTCGGCGGCCGCGCCGATGTCATGTCGTTGTTCGATCCCGGCCGTCCGGATGCCCTTCCGCACGCCGGCACCTTCAACAACAACACGCTGACCATGAGCGCGGGGCTCGCGGCCCTCACCGAGGTGGCAACCCCCGAGGCCGTGACCCAGCTCAACGCCCGCGGCGACCGCCTGCGCGACAAGCTGAACGGCATCGCACGGGCCGCCGGCGCCAGGATGCAGTTCACCGGCCGCGGCTCGATGATCGCCGTGCATTTCGCGGATGGGCCGATCCGCGACGAGGCGGACGCCGATCGCGGCAACCAGGACTTGAAGGAGCTGCTCTTCTTCGACCTGCTCGACCGCGGCGTCTACATGGCCCGGCGCGGCATGATCGTGCTCTCGCTGGTGCAGGACGAGGCCGCCTTTGCCCGCCTCGAGGGAGGCGTCGAGGACTTCGTGCGGCTGCGAAAGCGGTTTCTGACCTGAGGAGGACGGGAGCGGGGCGGCTCAGCCGAACGTCGCCGGCAAGTCCTCGGCACGGCTGAAAATCTGCCACAGCGCCGGATCGAGTCCGCCGAGTGCCCGCCGGGCCCGCTCCAGTCCCCCACGGCGCCCGCCGCAATCGCGAATGAGAATCCGGCTCACGCGACCGGGATGCCGGAGCGCCGCGTCGACGTAGATCTCGGCGTCGTTCTCCGCGCTGTCGCCGACGAGCACGAACCGCCGTCGCGGAAAGTCGCGCAGGATCGCATCGATCGCCGGAGGCTTCGTCTTCGTCGCCTTGGCGAGCAGGTTGCGGATCGAGCGATCCCGCAGCGCGACGTTCTTGAGGGTCGTCGTCGCGGGTGGAAAGCCAGCGCCCGCCAGGAACGACGACAACGGCTCGTAAAGCGGCCACGGGCTGGACGAGATGAAGTGCAGCGAGGCTCCTGCCGCGACCCATTGGCGGTAACGCTCCGCCATGCCGCTGACCGCCTCGAAAGCCTCGAGAAAGGTCAGCGCCATCATGCGCCGGCGGCTCGAGACGTGCGTGACCTTCACCGTGTCGTCGATGTCGGAGATGACGGAGACGCCCTCGTCGGGAATGAGCAGGGCATGCCCCGCGAACCGGCGCTGATCGCGAGGCCCGAGCCGTGCGGCGAGATCGATGCGGCCGTCCTTGACGAACGTCTGGGCCACGGCATCCGGCAGCAGCACCATGCCACGGAACTGGCCGAACCGATCGGTCGGCGGCAGGATGTGATCGCTATCGGCCACCGTCACCACGACGCGCCGTCCGGGCCGGTTGTCCCCGAGCATCAGCGCGCACCGCTCGTCGAATGTCGGCCGGCTCAGCACATCGGGGCTTACTCCGAAACCCGTCTTCAGCGCGATCGCGAGCGCCGCCTTTGCCGCACGCCCATCCGGCGGCCGGTACACCCGCCCATGCAAGGGGATGAGCCATCCCGTACCATCGGCAGCGCGATGCCCTGCTGTCACGAACAGCACGAGCGCCTCGTCACGGCCGAGATCTGTTACCGACGCCCCCCGGAGGCCCCCGGCGGTCGAGCTGGCGCTGACCGGCACCGCCGCAGGCTGTCCGGGCGAATTCGGACTACGACCGCCCGGACCCGTCTCCTCGCGCAAATCACCACTCCTGCACCGTCGCCATCCACCTCGAGACCACGACCGTGGCCGGGGTGCAAGCGTTCGCACCGAAAGCCACTGATGCGCAGTCGAACGCAGCGCCACCCTTTGCACGGCACCAGAGGCGTGGTCTTACCGGGCAACGAGGCGAGTGCCTTGAGCGATCGTCAGCTCCCGCCATTGGCCGCCACCGTCCGACACCGCCACACTGCCGCGTGGAATGGACAAAATCAAACCCCGGCCGCAGTGAGCTGCAACCACACCTCGGGGCCGCCCGGATGAAAGGCCATCAGGCCGGGCTCTCGACCTCGACTAGCCGATCGAGAAGCGACATCTGGCCGCTGCTGCGGGCGGCCTCGATTTGCAGCCGCTCGTCGTCGACCTCGGAGCTGTCGGCCTGATCGCCAGAGCCGGTGCTCGCGGGCAAATCGGCCAGAGGCAGCGGCAGCGTCAGTTGCTCGCTCTCGCTGGCGACGGCTGTCCCCCCCAGCTCGGTCGCCATGCGGGTGTCGGCCTCGACCGGACCTAAACGCGTATCGTCCGCCGACGGTCCGCTGGCTTCGGCCGTCACCGGCTGCCTCGTCATGTCGTCGTCAGCCGCAGCCTGATCTGCGATCCTGGGATGCGAGCTGTCGCGCTCCTCGGCCAATCCGCCATCGGCTTCGTCCACGGCGCGCTCCGGTGCATACAGCCCGAAGCGGGCATCCAGCAGATCGAGCACCGCGGACACGACATCGAGGAGCTGGCCGAGCGGAGCGACACCCCCCACGCGAAACGCCTCGCTCACCGTGAGCCGCTCGAAAGGCGATGGCGCCCCGGCCTCGGGGGCCAGGAGCCCGCGGGAGCGCAGGAAGGCGTGACCGTCGGCGCCTGCGGCGAGGGCGCCCGGCTCCGATCGTCCCGAAGCTGCGATCAGCTCGTAGAGCGCATCGGACTGCGCCCGGAACAGCGCGCCTGCCGCCTTGAGCGAGGCGTCTGCACGCCCGATCTCGCCGATCAGCCGCCGTGCCTGGAGCAGGCGGAGCAGCAGAGACGCCTCGAGCTGCCGCAGACGCCGCACGAACGCGTCGAGCGCCTCCGGGGCCGTATCGGGGTCCTGCTCGTCGAGGTCCGCCCGCGGCGCGAGCGTGACGCACAGCAGATCCTCCCCCACCGCCAGCGTGGTGTCGAGGTGGTCGGCGAGAAGGCTGACGCCGGCAGGACAATCAGGATGAAAGCCGATCATGGGACGAACCGCAAAGTGTTGATGCAGGGTGCAGCGCTGACGGGGTGGCGGCAGAGCGACCGCCGCACTCAGCTCTGATGTCGGGGTGCGAGAGCCAGGAGCACGTTCAGCGCCGCATTGAGGTCGCTGCCGCGCACGGCCATATGCTTGCCGAGCGGCGAGCCGAATGCAGCAAGCCATCGGCCTCGGACATCGCCTCGAGCCGCGATCTGCGCGAGGCTGGCGGCGATCGTCACGTCGGGCACATCGTCCTCGATCTCGAGCCGCAGACGCACGCACTCGATCGGATCGGCCGCAGCATCGTCTGCGGTGCCGGCCATTCCCCGGTCCTCGCTCAGCCCTCTGCCCGCCAGGGTCGCGTCGAGGCGAATAGCGAGCGGCGGCGCGGTGCGGTCGGTCATGCGGGTCTCCGGGGTCACGAGCACGCCACGCACGAACGATGAGACGATCCCGCTTCGCTATCCTGATTCGACCGCCCCCCGCTGCCGCGATCCACAGGTTTTGCCCTGCCGTCCCGCGCGTTCACGAGTTGCAGAAGCTCCGGCCGCGGACGTCGCCCGAGGGCGAAAAGACCACATGACGGCCGCACCGTCGGCGCCTACGCTCCTGCC
>JBFWQN010000408.1:0-5245 GCA_050249405.1 Hyphomicrobiaceae bacterium
CGTCACTGGCATTCTCGGCGGTTGGGTCTGGGAGACCGACGCCGAGCATCGTTTCGTCTACATGAGCCCAAGCGTCGAGCGATATGCCGGCAAGCCGCCGGAATGGCACTACGGCAAGACGCGCCAGGAGCTCGGCAACACCTCGGTCAGCACGGCCGATGGCTGTCCCTGGACCGAGCAGCTCGCAGCCCGCGAGCCGTTCGGGCCGGTCGACTTCATTCGCTACCAGGACGGCCATGCTCTCTGGATGCGGACGATGGGTGAGCCGCAGTTCGATGCCGACGGCGCGTTCACTGGCTATATCGGTATCGCCTTCGAGCTCCCGGGCGAGGAGACGTCGGAGCGCGTCGATCGCCGCGGCGCACCGAGGCGGCGCATCGTCAGGGCAGCGGAGATCAGGGCAGTGGAGACGACTGGGGACGTCGCCTGCGTGCTTTCGGACATCTCTGCGACTGGCGCGCGCCTCAAGGTGCCGCAAGGTGTTCACTTGCCCGAGCAGTTCAGGCTGACGGTCCATAGCCTTTCTATGGACCGGCTCTGCGAGCTGCGCTGGCGTGGCGACGGCGAGATCGGCGTTGCGTTCGTCGATTGAGCGCGGCTTCGGCGGCACGGTCTCTTCGGCCAGCCGGCACGGCACGTTTACCATTCCCGGGCATGATGCCTGAACAAGGGTCGATGTACCGAGGACGTCCGAGCATGCTCGCGGCAAACCAAGACCACGGACGGGACACGATCGAGTTGCCGGTGTCGTCCACCGCCGCCGCTATCGACGCGCT
Organism: Hyphomicrobiaceae bacterium; assembly: GCA_050249405.1. Lineage (GTDB taxonomy): Bacteria > Pseudomonadota > Alphaproteobacteria > Rhizobiales > Hyphomicrobiaceae. Next base: position 777 of record JBFWQN010000408.1, read on the forward strand.
ATCGCAGGATCGGCGCCGGCTCGACGCGGTGACCGAGCTCATCGGCGGCTGGGTCTGGGAGACGGACGCCGTCCACCGCTTCATCTACATGAGCGCGACCGTGGAACGGCTCGCCGGCAAGCGGCCGGAGCGGCATTACGGCAAAACGCTCGCCGATCTCGGAATTCTGAGTGCCGAATCGAGCGAGCGGTCCGGCTGGCTGGCCAAGCTCGACGCAAGGTTGCCGTTCGGACCGATCGATTTCGTGCGCTTCGACAAGGGACAGCCCTTTTTCATGCGCACGTCCGGCAAGCCGCAGTTCGATGCCGAGGGGAATTTCACAGGTTACGTCGGCGTTGCCTACGCAATCCCGGGCACTTCGGTCGCCGCGCCTGTCGAGCGGCGGGGAGCCGAGCGGCTACCGGTTGTCCGGGCCGCGGAAATCGTCCTGCCTGGGGACGGTTCCATCATTGCCTGTGTGCTCGTCGACATCTCGGCCGCCGGCGCACGGCTGCGAGTTCCCGACGGCATCGCGCTGCCCGAGACGCTCGAGATGCACGTGCCGGCGCTGGGCCAGCGCCGGCAATGCGTGCTGCGCTGGCGCAGGGATGGCGATGCCGGCGTCGAGTTCTGCACCTGACCCGCCACGGGTCTAGGCTGCCCCGGCCGGCCTACTCGATGTCCTCCACCACGGACGCGCCGCCGCCCTCGATACGATGGGCCAGTGCCGACTCGATGAAATCGTCGATGTCGCCGCCGAGCACGCCCGCCGTGTCGCTGGTCTGCACGCCCGTCCGCAGATCCTTCACCATCTGATAGGGCTGCAGCACATAGGACCGGATCTGGTGTCCCCAGCCGATGTCCGATTTCGCGGCCTGCTCCGCTTGCGCCTTTGCCTCCCGCCGTTTCAGCTCCATCTCGTAGAGCCGCGCTTTCAGCCGCTTCATCGCCGCATCGCGGTTCTGGTGCTGAGAGCGGTGCTCTTGCGCGAAGATGATGATGTTGCTCGGCTTGTGCACGAGCCTGACGGCCGACTCGGTCCGGTTCACCGACTGGCCGCCTGCGCCCGACGAGCGGGCGTAGGAGATGTCGAGGTCGGCCGGATTGATCTCGATCTCGATCGTATCGTCGACGATGGGGTAGACGGTGACGCTCGAGAATGACGTATGTCGGCGGGCATTCGCATCATAGGGAGAGATGCGCACCAGTCGGTGCACCCCGGACTCCGTCTTCAGCCAGCCATAGGCATTCTCGCCCTTCACCTCCAGGGTGGCACTCTTGATGCCGGCCTCCTCGCCGTCGCTCTGGTCGACGAGCGCGACCTTGTAGCCGCGCCGCTCTGCCCAACGCATGTACATGCGCAAGAGCATCTGCGCCCAGTCCTGGCTTTCCGTGCCGCCGGCGCCCGCATGCACTTCGAGGTAGGCATCCATGCCGTCGGCCTCGCCGGAGAGCAGGGCCTCGACCTCCTGGCGCTTTGCCTCCCGAACGAGCTTCTGGAGGCCGCTTTCGCCCTCGGAGATGGTCGCCTCGTCCGCCTCGGCCTCACCGAGCTCGAGCAGTGTCAGGCCGTCGTCCAGCTCTCTCTCGAGCTGTTTGTAGCCGGTGACGGCGCGTTCGAGGGACTGGCGCTGGCGCATCAATTTCTGCGCGCGCTGCGGGTTCGTCCAGAGATTGGGGTCCTCGCTGTCGCGATTCAGCGCTGCGAGACGGTCCTCTGCTGTCTCCCAGTCAAAGAGACCTCCTGAGCAGCGCCAGCGACTCTCTGATGTCGCTGACAAGCTTCTCGTGCTCGGCCCGCATGGGTGCTTCTCCGGCTGGCGATTCGATTGGTCCCCGCCGATATAGGCCTCCCCCTCGCTGCCCGCAATCGCAGGTCGCCCCGGCCGCCGGCAGCCGGGGCGCGCGCGTCACTGGCAGCCACGATCGCTGATGCTTGCTGACGCCGCCGTTGGCTCGGAGGCGGTCGCTCCTTAAGCTGGACCCGACGGGCCGGCTTGCGCCCGCCGAACCTGAGGAGCACGGGCATGCGCGTCGAGGACCATCGCCTCGTCACGGGGACGGGATCGTTCACCGACGACATGATCGCCGAGGGTGCGCTCTGGGGCGCCTTCGCCCGCTCGCCGCATGCGCACGCCGGGATCGGGGCCATCGATAAGGCGTCCGCGATGGCCGTGGCGGGCGCGCGGCTGGTGCTGACGGGCGAGGATTGGAAACAAGCCGGGTTCGGCCCGATCCCGATCCAGCGGCGGCTCACCGATGCGGCGGGCAACGGGCCCCGCTCCGCGCCGTGGCCGGTTCTGGCCGACGACCGCGTGCGGCACGTCGGCGAGCCGGTGGCCCTGTGCGTGGCGGAGACACGGCACGCGGCCGAGGAGATGGCGGCGGCGCTCTCGATCGACTACCGGCCGCTGCCCGCCTTGGCGCTGATCGAGGACGCCGTGGCTCCCGGCGCGCCGCAGATCTGGCCGTCGGCCCCTGGCAACATCGCCTTCCACTGGACGCTCGGCGACAAGGCGGCGGTGGACGCGGCGATGGCCAAGGCCGCGCACGTGGTGGAGGTGCGCCGCACGAGCCAGCGCGTCGTCATCTGCCCGATGGAGCCGCGCGCCGCGGTCGCCAGCTACGATGCGGCAACCGACACGTTCCACCTGCGCTCGGGCAACCAGGGCGTGACGCTGATGCGCGACCACGTCGCCGAGGTGCTGCGCCACGACAAGCACAAGGTGATCGTCACCTCGCGCGACGTCGGCGGCGGCTTCGGCATCCGCAACGGCAGCTATCCCGAGCAGCCGGCATTGCTGCATGCCGCGCGCCTGCTCGGCCGGCCGGTCCGGTGGGTGTCGGCGCGGTCGGAGGGCTTCGTCTCGGATGCCCAGGCGCGCGATTCGATCATGGTCGGGCGGCTCGCGCTCGACGACGACGGCCGCATCCTGGCGCTCGATGTGGCGACACAGGCCGCGATGGGTGCCTACCTGCATCACACGGGCTATTTCATCGCCACGGCGAACCTGACGCGCTGCCTCGCCGGGCCCTACCGCGTGCCGGCCCTGCACTCGGCCGTCACCTGCGTTCTGACCAACACGCTGCCGACGGCACCGTACCGGGGAGCGGGCCGGCCGGAGGCGGCCTACATCACCGAGAGCCTGATGGATGCGGCGGCCGAGCGGACCGGCCTCGATCCCGTCGAGATCCGCCGCCGCAACATGCTCGGCCCCGCCGACATGCCGCATCGGACGGTGATCGGCACGCGCTACTGCTCGGGCGACTTCCCCGAGCTTCTCGACAAGGCGCTCGCTGCCGCCGACTGGACGGGTGCCACGGCGCGCAAGGCCGTCGCGCGGGCGAAAGGCCGCTACCGTGGCGTCGGCATCGGCATGTTCGTCGAGATCTCGGGCGGCGTGCCGAACGAGCGCGCCCGCCTGACGCTCGGCGCCGACGGCATCGTGCGCGTGCGGACACCCATCGGCGCGACCGGCCAGGGGCACGAGACGATCTTCGCCATGCTGGCCGACGAATCGCTCGCGCTCGGCACGGAGCAGCGTCGCATCGTGGTCGAGCAGGGCGACAGCACCGGCTTCGAGGACGGCGGCTCGGCGACGGCGTCGCGCTCGACCATGATGGCGGGTCTCGCCATCCGCGCGTCGGCGGAGAAGCTGATCGCGACAGCCAAGGCACGTGCGGCCGAGCGCTTCGGCGTGGCGCCCGAGGCCGTGCTGTACGAGGCGGGGCGGCTCAGCGTACCGGCGACCAACATGGTCGTGGGGCTGGAGGAGCTCGCCGCCGCGGGTCAGCCCCCGATCGTCGCCGAGGCACGCATCGAGGCCGAGCCGACGTTTCCCTCCGGCTGCCACATCGCGGAGGTTGAGGTCGATCCCGAGACGGGCGTCGTCGAGGTGGTGCGCTTCGTCGCCGTCGACGATTGCGGCCGCGTCATCCACCACGCGATGGCGGAAGGCCAGGTGCACGGCGCGCTAGCCCAGGGCTTCGGCCAGGTGCTGATGGAGCACGGCGTCTACGACCGCGAGACGGGCCAGCTCGTGGCGGGCTCGCTGATGGACTACGCGCTGCCCCGTGCGAAAGACCTGCCGCACTTCGAGTCTATCCTCGCGCCGTCCCCGGCCACCTCGAACGTGCTCGGCGTCAAGGGCGTGGGCGAGAGCGGCACGGTCGGGCCACTGCCGGCGCTGATGAACGCCATCCGCGACGCCCTTCGCCCACTCGGCGTCCGCGACATCGAGATGCCGGCGACACCGGCCCGCGTGTGGGCGGCGATCGAGGGGGCGAGGGGATAGTGGGCCCGATTCATCCTCGAAATCATGACCGGTTCCGGCGGGGTATCAATTCCCAAGTCGATATGAGCCTTCGCCGTGGGTCCCCGCCTTCGCGGGGATGACGGCAATTCGCTTCGGCAGATTGCCCTACCTCCCCCCCGCCCCCTCGCCCACGATCACGATCGGGGCCCAGGCGGAGGGGGGCGGGCCGGCGAC
>JBFWQN010000409.1:0-5243 GCA_050249405.1 Hyphomicrobiaceae bacterium
ATGGACACGGCCAACTACGAGCCGCGCGACGTCGCCAAGTTCGAATACTCCTGGCAATGGAAGTACCTGGACCGCTATGCCGCGAAGGGCATCATGGCGATCCTCGGCTGCGGCTTCGATCCCGGGCAGTCCAACATCTACTGCGCCTACGCGCAGGAGCACCTGTTCGACACCATCGAGACGATCGACATCATCGACTGCAACGACGGCAGCCACGGCAAGGCGTTCGCCACCAACTTCAACCCGGAGATCAACCTCCGCGAGGTGACGCAGCGCGGCAAGTACTGGAAGAACGGCCAGTGGATCGACATCGACCCGCTGTCGATCGCCACCATGATCGACTACCCGGAGGTCGGTCCCAGGAAGAGCTACCTCATCTATCACGAGGAGGAGGAGAGCCTCGTCCAGAACATCAAGGGCCTCAAGCAGATCCGCTTCTGGATGACCTTCTCGGACAACTACATCAAGCACCTCGAGGTGCTCCAGAACGTCGGCATGACCCGTATCGACCCGGTCATGTACAAGGGCAATCCCGTCATCCCGATGGAGTTCCTGAAGGAGCTGCTGCCGCCGCCCTCGTCGCTCGGCGAGAACTACACCGGCCGCACGTCCATCGGCTGCATCTTCACCGGCAAGAAGGACGGCAAGGACAAGCGGGCGATCATCTACAACGTCTGCGACCACGCCGACTGCTACAAGGAGACGGGCGCGCAGGCCGTGTCCTACACGACGGGCGTGCCGCCCGTGGTCGGCGCCATGATGCTGTTCAAGGGCGCGTGGAAGAAGCCGGGCGGCGTCTACAACGTCGAGCAGCTGCCGTCGAAGCCATTCATGGACGAGATCGGCAAGCAGGGCCTCCCCTGGCACCTGAAGGAGATGGCGCCGGGCGAGCAGTCGGAGCTGTTTGCTGTCAGGACGTGAGCTCTCGTCACGTCGAAGGGCACCGGTAACGGGCGCCCGAGCTTCGGCTCGACGTCGACCCCCGTGCAGGCTGGGATCGACGTCGGCACATGCCGTCAAGCGAGTGCTGCCGTGGGACCTGCCTTCGCGGCCCGACGACGGAGGCCGGCCCATGTGCTCCACGCTGGAGTGCGAGCCTCCGCCTCGATGTTTTTCACGCGAGAGCGGAGAGGCCAGCGCCGGTGCAGCTGAGTTTCACGTTCCTCCGTTAGCTGGTGCGGTCTCGGCCATCGCACGCGTCCTCGACGAGTGATCTACTCATGTCATCAAAGTTGCCAGACGACATCGCCACACCCGCTTACGTGCTCGATGCGGTGACCTTGCAGCGCAACCTCGCCACGGTCGCGCGCGTCAGGCGCGAGGCCGGCTGCAAGGTGCTTCTCGCGACCAAGGCCTGGGCATTGCCCGCCGCCTTCCCGATGATGCGCGACAGCCTCGACGGCACCACGGCATCCGGCGAGCACGAGGCGCGTCTCGGGCGCGAGGAGTTCGGCAAGGAGGTGCACGTTTTTGCGCCGGCCTACGCACCCGGCGAGGTCGAGCGGCTGACGAGGCTCGCCGATCACATCTACTTCAACAATCCGGCCGATATGGCCCGTCTCGGTCCCATCGCGCGCGCCGCCGGCTGCAAGATCGGCATCCGCGTCAATCCCGGCTACTCCAATGCCACGCTCGGCGGCGCGCTCTACGATCCCTGCGCGCCCTGCTCGCGGTTCGGCACGACGCGTGACGAGCTGGACCAGCTGCCATGGGATGCGATCGACATCCTGCACGTCCATGCGCTCTGCGAGGCGATGGCCTACGGGTCGAAGGGGCTGATCGAGCATGTCGCGCGCGAGCTCGCCCCCTATGTCAGGCGGGTCCGCACCGTGAACTTCGGCGGCGGCCATTTCATCAACAAGCAGGGCTACGACATCGACGTGCTCGTCGGGGCCGTTCGCGATTTCCGCGCCGAGTTCGGCGTCGAGGTCATTCTGGAGCCCGGTGCCGGCATCGTCGTCGACGCCGGCTGGCTGGTGGCGACCGTGATCGGACTCCACCACAACGTGAAGGACATCGCCATTCTCGATACGTCGGCAAGCTGCCACATGCCGGACGTGCTCGAGGTGCCCTACGAGCCCCGCATCGCCGGTGCCGGCGCTCCGGGCGAGCATGCGCACAGCTACATCCTGGCCGGCAAGACCTGCATGACGGGCGATGTCATCGGCGAGTATTCGTTTCCCGAGCCACTGGCCCTGGGGTCGCGCATCGTGCTCGAGGACATGATGCAATACAGCTTCGTGAAGAACAATACGTTCAACGGCACGCCTCGGCCCGACCTCGCCATTCTCGAGACGGATGGCCGCTATCGCGTGCTTCGCTCTTTCGGCTACGACGATTACCGCCACACGCTCGGCTAGCCGAAGGAGAGCGCCCATGCCAGCCGGTCGCAACGATGCCGACGACGAGCCGGACGACGACACGCACCAGCCCGCCGCCCCCGGCGAGGAGGTGGAGCTGCGCGTTCGCCGCATGCATCGGCGCGACCTCAACCGCGTCTGGGAGTTCCTGAAGCTCGTGTTCCGCGACGTGAATCGCGAGACGGTCGAGTACCAGCGCCCGCGCCACAAGAAGCATTTCCTCGAGATCTACGAGGAGGAGGGCATCGAGCAACTCGTGTTCGAGGCCAAGCGCGGCGAGAAGTACCAGCTTGTCGGCTATGCCGAGTACGCCTACGAGATCGTCAACTCCGACAGCTGGATGAACCATCGCTACTTCGAGAAGCGCGGCATGCGCCCGCTGTTCGTCGAGGAGATCGCGGTCCACCCGGATTATCACGGCATGGGCGTTGGCTCATTCATGTTCGAGCAGGTCGACCACGCGGCGCGGCTGCGTGGCTGCACCCACATCGTGCTCGAGGTCGCCGAGAACAACGAGGAGGCACTGCGTTTCTACCGGAAGCGCAACTTCCAGAAGCTGGATGCCGCCATCTTCCTTTCACGCAAGCTGGAGACGGGGGGAGAGCTGCTGGGCCCGAGGCGATTGAAGAAGCGCCACAAGGACGCCTAGAATTCTGCTTCGCGGCCACAGTGCCTACGAGAGCAGCTGCGCCAGCGTTTGCTTCAATCTCGCCTCGTCGACGGGCTTCGGCAGTCTCGGCTCGACGGTGCCGATCCGGTCTAGCAGCTCGCCCGAGTGCCCGCTGGTGATCACGAATGGAATGCCTGCCAGCCGAAGGCGTTGCGCCACCGGCGCGGAGGAGACGCCGCGCAACTCGGCATCGAGCACCGCCGCGTCGGCGGCCGGATCGATCGAATCGAGCTGGGACATGGCCTCGTCGATGCTGCAGGCCAAACCTGCCACCTCGTGACCGAGCTCCTCGAGCATGTCGCTCATCGAGAGTGCTATGATTGCTACGTCCTCAATGATGAGTATCCGAGCCATTGCCATATCCTGACGCCTGAGCCGGTAGTTGGGTCACCGGGAACGTGATGGCGCAATGCAGCCCGTCCTTCCGGAAGTCGAGCTTCGTCTGTCCGTTCAATTCCATCGTGATGGCCTCCTGGAGCAGCCGCGAGCCGAAACCCGACCTCTCAGGTGGATCAACCCTGGGGCCGCCGCTTTCGATCCACTCCAGCGTGACATGGTCGTCCCCGCCGGCCTGCCGCTCGACCTGCCAGCGGACGCGAACCCCTCCCGACGCGGTCGAGAGAGCCCCGTACTTGATGGCGTTGGTGGCGAGCTCGTGGAGCGCCAGCGCGAGCACGAAAATCGTGTTGGGCGGCAGGTGGAGCGGCGGCCCGTCGAGCTGGAGCCGGCTCGCGTCGCTCACCAGAGACGATAGCGACTGTGTGACGAGCTCTCCCAAGCTCGCCCCCTCCCAATGTTGCCGCGTGAGCAGGTCGTGGGCTTCGGCCAGGGCGCGCAGCCGCTGGCGGAAGGACCTCACGAAGTCGGCTGTCGATGCCGCTCCTTTCTCGGTCTGCGTCGCGATCGATTGCACCACGGCCAGCATGTTCTTGACGCGGTGGTTCAGCTCGTCGACGAGACGCCGCTGAGCCACCTCCCAGCTTTTTCGCTCGGTGATGTCCTGGAACAAGGCTGCAAACGTTTTTCCCGGATTCTTTTCCAAGACGGCCGCGAATTGCACCTCGAACCAGCGGCCGAGATGGGCGGCATAAAGCTCGCATCGCTCGGGATGCCCCGTCTCCACCACGCGTGCCGGCACCTCCCACCAGTGGGCCTCGAGGTCGGGCGCGATCTCGCGCAGGCGGCGCCCCTTGTACGTGAGCGGCACGAGCGGGGCCGCTGCCGGATTGGCATCGATGCAGAGGACGTCCACGGGCCGGCCTTGCCCGTCGCGCACCACCTCGGCCATCACGAAGCCTTCGTCCATTGTATTGAAAAGGGAACGGTAGCGCTCCTCGCTGCGTCGCAGCTCGGACTCGGCCTCGCGCCGCGCCGACACGTCGAGCAGCGTCACCACGATGCCGTCGATGCGGTTCTCCGTCGTCCGGTATGGACGCAGCCGCAGCATCAGCCACCGTCCGTCCTTCGTCTCGACCTCGGTCTCGATGGACACCAGATCGCGCAGCACCTTGCCCGCGTCGGCCTCGACACGGTCGTAGACGAGGCGGTGCGTGAAATCCGTGATCGCGCGGCCGATGTCGGCCTCGGTAATGTTGAAATAGCTGGCCACGGCGGGCGTGAACAGCTTGATGCGCAGCTCCGGGTCGAGGAACAGCGTGCCGATCTCGGTTGCCGCCATGAGGTTCTGCAGGTCGTTGTGGGCCGAGGAGATGCTCTCGAGCTTGCTCTTGAGCTCGCCATTGACGGTCTGCAGCTCCTCGTTCATCGAATGGAGCTCCTCCTTGCTCGTCTCGAGCTCCTCCGATGCCGACCTGTACTCCTCGTTGATGGACTGCAACTCCTCGTTCGCAGCCCGCAGCTCCTGTGTCGCCGATTCGTACTCCTTGCGGCTCTCGGACAAGCGCTCGAGAGTCAAGGCGAGCGCCTCGTTCAATCGCTTGATCTCGGTGCCCGAGCCGGCCGCATCGATGTCGTGCAGTCTCTCAGGTGGCTGCGCCGGTCCGCCGTCCAGAAACAGCACCAAGGCCCTCGCCTCGGACTTGTCCGCCACGATCGGCGTGACATGCATCGCGATACGCCGGCGTGTCCCGTCGAAAGCGACGGGTGACGGCAGGGTCAGCGTCGGCTCGCCGTGCTCGAATGCTCGCTGAAGCGCGAGCTTGAGATCGACCCGCAACTCCGGTCGCACGATCTGCGGCAGCAGATCGGAAGAG
>JBFWQN010000410.1:0-5233 GCA_050249405.1 Hyphomicrobiaceae bacterium
CTCGGCGAGTATGGTCGCACCGCGCGCCTTGGCGTGCTCCAGCTCCTCAAGCACGAGAATGCCTGCGCCTTCGGAGAGGACTGTGCCATTGCGCCTCTTCGAGAACGGGAAGCAACCGTCGGGCGAGAGCACACGCATGGCCTGCCACACGCGCATCGAGCCGTAGGTGAGCACCGCCTCGCTGGCGCCCGTGACGGCCACGTCGACGACGCCGTTGCGAATGTAGTCGAGGCCGATGCCGATGGCATGCGTCGCCGTCGAGCAAGCCGAGCAAGTGGCGAAGGTCGGGCCCTTGATGCCGTACTCGATACCGACGTGGGCCGAGGCCGACGAGCCGATGATGCGCAGCAGCGTCAGCGGGTTGGTGGCCTTCTTGTGGTGCACGAACAGATCGCGATAGGCGCTCTCGATGGTGGAGAAGCCGCCGGCGCCCGAGCCGATGATGGAGGCAGCCCGATACGGCTTGTCGAAGGGAGTCGCCAGCCCTGATTGGGTCCAAGCCTCGTCGGCGGCACGGCCGGCGAGCCAGGAATAGCGGTCGCCATATTGGATCTTCCGGCTCTTGACGTGCTTGGCCGGATCGAAGCCCCGGATCTCGCCGGCAATCTTGATGTAGAGATCCTCGGTCGGCCTATTCTCGATCGGGCCGATGCCGCAACGACCGGCACGCATCGAGGTCCACATCTCGGCAACGTCGAGGCCGATTGGCGTGACTGCTCCCATGCCTGTCACGACGACGCGGCGACGGCCGCTCGATCCGTCTTTCAAGTCGCTATCCTTTGTGACACGAGTACAACCGGCGACACGCTTGCGGTGTGTCCCGGTCGCGCGAATGGTTGGACTGCTGCGTGCCCTCCCGCCTGGGGCCGGGGCCCCACGAGGCGAGTGCCGCCCGTAGCTCGTGCTACGCTTTCGCGCCGGCCTTGGTAGAGGCGATCACCTGCTTCACGCGATCGACGACGGAGCCGACCGACTTGAACGCAGCCGCCTCGTCGGTGTCGTTGGCATTGTAGGGAATCTCGATGCCGAACGTATCCTCGAGCTCGAACACGATCATGGCGAGATCGATCGACTCGATCTTGAGGTCCGCCAGAGCCGTCTCGAGACCGATGTCGTCCCGAGGCTCCTTCATGTGCTTCTTGAGGATCTCGACGATCTTGGTAGCTGTGTCGTCCATTATCACTCTCCCGCCCCGTGAGTTGCATGCGCACGGGAGCCTGTCGATGGACCTTAGCTAGAGCAAGCACGCCCCGAGGGCAAGCTGACCTCGCAGATAAACGTAAACGACATTCATCCAGAGCCGTCATCAGACGATGCCGTCACTGGATCGACAACTTGAGCATTACCGCAGGAAGCTGACATCGGGCACTGGCATGTCCTCATAATTCTGTGTTGAATGGTCGCAGCGCGTTCGGCGTTAGGCAGCAACAGGTCGGTCCGACCGCGAGGCGACCGCGACGGGAGAAGCGTCCGATGGCGACGAATGCCTCCAGCGCCAGCGCCGGACCCGGTGAAGTCCGTCGCTTCGGGTGGCTCGATCACTATCCGCCCGGGGTCGACTGGCACCGTCCGCTGGAGGCGCGCCCCCTTTACGACGTCCTCGACAATGCCGCCCGAACGTACGCCGAGCGGCCGTGCACCGACTTCCTGGGCCGCACGCTGACCTACGGCGAGATCGCCCGCCTCTCTGACCGGGCGGCGGCGGGCTTACAGCGCCTCGGGGTGGTCAAGGGGACGCGGGTCGGGCTGCTGCTGCCGAACTCTCCGACCTACATCTATTACTACTTCGGTGTGCTGAAGGCTGGCGGCATCGTCGTTAACTGCAACCCCCTCTACACGGTCGAGGAATTGAGCCGGCAGGTCGAGGACAGCGGCGCCGATATCCTGGTGACGCTCGACCTGAAGCTGATCTTCGACAAGGTGGAGGCGTTGCTGGTGGCTGGCACGCTGAAGCGCGCCATCGTCGCCTCATTCCCGGCGCTGCTGCCGAAGGCGAAGTCGCTGCTGTTCCGGCTGCTGAAGGGGCGCGAGCTGGCGAGCGTGTCAGGCTCCCCAGCGAAATCCAGGATTGTTGGCGACGACGCGGTGCTCGACAACGACGGGCGATTTGCGCCGGTCGACATCCAGCCCACCGAGGACGTGGCGGTGCTGCAATATACGGGTGGCACCACGGGCGTGCCAAAGGGCGCCATGCTCACTCACGCCAACGTCTACATCAACGTGCATCAGTCCCTCGCCTGGGTGCAGGGAACGAAGCCGGGACGTGAGCGGGTGCTCGGTGCGCTGCCGTTCTTTCACGTCTTCGCCATGCAGGCGGTGATGAATTTCGCCCTCGTCATCGGCGCCGAGATCGTGATCATGCCGCGCTTCGTGCTGGCCGATGCCATGGCACTGATCACCCGCACGAAGCCGACCCTGATGCCCGGCGTGCCGACGATGTTCATCGCCATGCTCAACCACCCGAAACTCAAGAGCTACGACCTGTCGTCGCTGCGCTTCTGCCTGTCAGGGGGAGCACCGCTGCTGCTCGAGACGCGCCGCAAGTTCGAGGCGTTGACCGGGTGCAAGGTGGTCGAGGCCTACGGCCTTTCGGAGACGTCGCCGGCCGTCACCATCAATCCGCTCGACGGGCCGGTGAAGGAGCTTTCGATCGGCCAGCCGCTTCCCGGCACGATCATCTCGCTTCGCGATCCCGCCGATCCGGCTCGCGAGGTGCCGGAAGGCGAGAAGGGCGAGATCTGCATCTCCGGGCCTCAGGTCATGAAAGGCTACTGGCAGCGGCCCGCCGAGACTGCCCAGCAGATGACGCCGGACGGCTTCCTGCGCACGGGCGACATCGCCACGATGGACGGGGATGGCTTCTTCTACATCGTCGACCGGATCAAGGACCTGATCATCTGCTCCGGCTACAACGTCTATCCGCGCAACGTCGAGGAGGCGATCTCGTCGCATCCAGCGGTGGAGGAGGTGACGGTCATCGGCATCAAGGATGCCTATCGGGGCGAGGCGCCGAAAGCGTTCATCAAGCTCAAGGCCGGCAAGGTGGCGACCAAGGAGGATATCCTCGCCCATCTCGCGCCGAAGCTCAGCCGCATCGAGATGCCGTCCGAGATCGAGTTCCGCGACAGCCTGCCGAAGACGTTGATCGGCAAGCTCTCGAAGAAGGAGCTGAAGGAGGAGGAGGCGCGGAAGGCGGCGGCTAGAGGCTGAGCCTCAAGCTCCCTTGGGCCCCTCCAATATCGCGGTGACGCCCATGCCGCCGGCCGTGCAGATGGAGATCAGGCCGCGGCCGCTGCCCTTCTGCGCGAGCAGCTTGGCGAGCATCGCCACGATGCGTGCCCCCGTCGCCGCGAACGGATGCCCATAGGCGAGCGACGAGCCCATCACATTCATTCTCGAGCGGTCGATCGGGCCGAGCGGCTGGTCCTTGCCGAGGCGAGTCCGGCAATACTCCGGGTCCTCCCAGGCCTTCAGGGTGGCGAGCACCTGCGCGGCGAAGGCCTCGTGGATCTCGTAGTAGTCGAAGTCCTGCAGCTTCAGGCCGGCTCGATCGAGCAAGCGCGAGACGGCGATGGTCGGCGCCATGAGCAGGCCCTCGCCGGCGACGAAGTCGTTGGCCGATGTCTGGGCGTAGGTGAGGTAGGCTTGCGGGGTGAGGCCCCGCTTCGCTGCCCACTCCTCCGAGGCGATCAGCACGGCGGCGGCCCCATCTGTCAGCGGCGTCGAGTTGGCGGCCGTCAGCGTGCCGCGATCCGACTTGTCGAACACGGTCTTGAGCTGCGCGATCCGCTCCGGGTCCATGTCCTCGCGAATGTTGTTGTCGCGCCAGACACCCGCGCACGGCACGATCAGGTCGTCCATGAAGCCCGACTTGTAGGCGGCGCCGGCCTTGCGATGGCTTTCGAGGGCCAGCTGATCCTGGGCCTCGCGCGGAATGTGCCAGTGCTGCGCCATCAGCTCGCAATGCTGGCCCATCGAGAGACCTGTGCGCGGCTCGGCGACGGAAGGCGGTTGCGGTACCAGCTCACCAGGCGAGAAGCCCTTGAATGCCGCGAGCCGCTGGCCCATGGTCTTGGCCTGCTGCGCCTGAACGAGGCGGCCGGCCATGCGCTTCCCCACCACGATCGGCGCATCGGACGTCGTGTCCGAGCCGACGGCGATGGCGCAATCGATCTCGCCGACCGCAATCTTCGCCCCCGAGCCCATCGCCGCCTGCAGGCTGGTCCCGCAGGCCTGCATCATGGTGATGCCGGGCGTCGAGGGGGCGAGCCCCGACCCGATCACCGCCTCGCGGGCGAGATTCCAGTCCTTCGAGTGCGTGACGACGGCGCCGCCGACCACCTCGTCGATGTGAACGCCCTTCAAGCCGAACCGGTCGACCAAGCCCTGAAGCGTGGTCGTCATCATGTCCAGATTGGAGAGATCGGCATACAGCGTATTCGAGCGGCAGAACGGGATGCGCACGCCCCCGAGGACGACGACGCGGCGGAGGCTGGCGGCAGTGGGTGAGGTCATCGGAAGTGACTTTCCTCGTGCAAGGGCAAGGCATGACAGACGGCTACTCCGCCGCCGCTCGTCTCGGCTCCCGGCCGGCGCCGGCACCCAGACTCGCCCTGTAGTGCAGCGGCCCGCCGCGGAAGGGTGCGAACCCCGTGCCGAAAATCACCCCCGCATCCACCATGTCGGCGCTTTCCACGATGCCCTCGTCGCGCGCCCGCTCGGCCTCGGCGATCAGCGGCTCCACCAGCTCGGCACCGAGCCTTTGCAACTCGTCCTTGCCGTAGGGCTTCTCCGCCTTGATCGGCTTGCCGTCCTTCCAGGTGTAGAAGCCCTCGCCGGACTTCTTGCCGAGCTTGCCGGCGGCCACGAGCTTCTCGAGGCGCGACCCCTCGGCCGGGTATTTGAGGATCCGCCCCACGTGCGCGCAGACGTCGAGGCCCACCGTGTCGGCGAGCTCGATCGGCCCCATCGGCATGCCGAAGGCCTTCGCCGCCTCGTCGATGCGCTCCTTGGTCTCGCCCTGCTCGAGCCGCCTCATGGCACTCATCATGTAGGGCGCCAGCACACGGTTGACGAGAAAACCCGGGCAGCTCCTCACGATCAGCGGCAGCTTGTCGATGGCCGTGACGAAGGCGCAGCCATTGCGCACCTCGTCCTCGCGGCTGCCGGCGCCGCGGATCACCTCGACCAACGGCATCTGCGCGACGGGGATGAAGAAGTGGATGCCGATCAG
>JBFWQN010000411.1:0-5211 GCA_050249405.1 Hyphomicrobiaceae bacterium
GATCGCCGCTATGCTGCGGTCTTACTTGATATCCGCAGCCACTTTCATCGAAACGATCTTGTCCGGATTTTGCACCGGCTCGCCGCGCTTGATCTTGTCGACGTTCTCCATGCCCTCGATGACCTTGCCCCAGGCGGTGTACTGCTTGTCGAGGAAGCGGGCGTCGTCGAAGCAGATGAAAAACTGGCTGTTCGCCGAGTTCGGCATCGACGAGCGGGCCATCGAGCAGACGCCACGCACGTGCGGCTCTGCGTTGAACTCGGCCTTGAGGTTCGGGTGCTTCGAGCCGCCGGTGCCGGTGCCGTGCGGGCAGCCGACCTGCGCCATGAAGCCGTCGATCACGCGATGGAAAACGATGCCGTCGTAGAAACCCTCGCGCGCGAGCAGCTTGATGCGCTCGACGTGACCGGGTGCGAGGTCGGGACGAAGCTCGATCACCACCTTGCCCTTTGTGGTCTCCATGACGATGGTGTTCTCGGGATCTTTGTAGGCCACGGCGTAATCCTCTCGATTGTCATCCTGGGGCTTGTCCCCTGGATCGATTGCTCAACTGGCTCAGGCGACCGGTAGGGGCGTCGGCGGACCGGCGAATGCTTGCGTGCTACACGCCCCAGCCACCAGTCTGCCCTGCTCCCTGCCTGCCAATTCCTCGATCTACTTCTTCGGCCCGTCCTTCAGGACGTAAACCTTCAGCATCTTGCCGGGTTTCGGTGGTGGCTCGCCGAGGGCGATCTGGTCGACGTGCTGCATGCCATCGATCACGCGGCCCCAGACTGTGTACTTGCCGTTGAGAAACGGCGTGTGCGTGAAGCAGATGAAGAACTGGCTGTTGGCCGTGTTCGGATCGTTGGTGCGTGCCGCGCCGATGGTTCCGCGCTCGAACGGCGTCGGCGTGAACTCGGCCGGCAGGTTGCCGAGCTTCGATCCACCCGTGCCGGTGCCCGTCGGATCACCGGTCTGGGCCATGAACCCCTTGATCACGCGATGGAAGACCTGGCCGTCGTAGAAGCCTTGGCGGGCCAGCGTCTTCACGCGCTCCACGTGCTTCGGCGCGAGATCGGGCCGCATCTGGATCGTAACCTTGCCGGTCTTCAGCTCGATCACGAGCGTGTTCTCGGGGTCGGCTTTCGGTGTCTGCGCCGCGGCGGGCGCCGCGAACGCGAGGAGTGCGAGCGCGAGGCCCGCGAGGAATGTCTTCACGCACTGGGCTCCGTGTTGAGCGGATGTGGACGGCATTGCCGTGCCGCGACCTTATGGCCGCAATCGGGCGGAGCGGCAACGATTGGCGCTCACCCGCTTTTCCTTGCCGCCGCCTTGGCCTTGAGCGCAGCCTCGACCGCGGGCGAGACGAACGAGGTGACGTTGCCGCCCATCATGGCGATCTGGCGGACGAGAGTCGCCGTGATGTGGCGCACCTCGGGGCTGGCAGGCAGGAACACGGTGTCGATGTCCGGTGCCATGGCGCCGTTCATGCCGGACATCTGCATCTCGTAGTCGAGGTCGGTGCCGTCGCGCAGCCCTCGAAAGATCATCGTCGCGCTGGTCTCCCTCGCGGCGTCCACGGTGAGCCCGCCGAAGGTCACGACCTCGATCTCCGTGCCGTAGCGCTTCTGGATCGGGCGCATCTCGGCCTCGATCAGCGCCTTCTTCTCGTCGGTCGAGAAGAGCGGTGTCTTGCCGGGGTGGATGCCGATGCCGATCACCAGCCGGTCGACGAGCGCGGCCGAGCGGCGCAGCACGTCGGTGTGCCCGTTGGTGATGGGGTCGAAGGAGCCGGAGTAGAAGCCGATGCGTTTCATGAATGCGAGATTATGCAGGGCCGAGCACACCCGCAAGGCACTTCAAATCTCGATGCCGAACCGGGCGAGCATGGCGGCGGTCGCGACGTAGAGGACTGCCGTGAGCGCGACGCTGGCCCCGAGCGTCGTCCAGAACCCGAAGCCGGCTCGCAGCATGAGCGGCATCGCGACGAACATGGGCAGGCTCGGCAGCACGTACCAGAGCGTGGCCTCTGCCTGCTGCGCGATGCGCTCGGCGTCGTGCGTCTCCCGCCAGAGCCAGATCATCGCCAGCACCGAGACGAGCGGCAGCGAGGCGACGAGGGCGCCGAGCACTGGGCTTCGCCGCGCCATCTCCGACACGGTGACGATGAGAACCGCCGATACGAGCGTCTTCACGATCAGAAGGGTCATGGCTGCCTCCGCCGTCCGAAGGAATTCGACGTGCCCCCGGTAGTCGGCACTCTCACGGCCGCCGCGCGGCCGCCAGCACCAGGCCGCCCGCGACGAGCAGCGCCCCGGAAGCGACATCGAGCGCCCTGAGGCGCCTCATGTCGATCGTGCTGCGGGCGCGCGCCACGGCCAGCGTGTAGCTGACGTCCACGGCCGCCAGCACGACGACGAAGAGCACGGCCAGCATGGCGAGTTGAGGCCCGGGCGCCGATGTCGGGTCGACGAACTGCGGGAAGAATGCGCCGAGGAACAGCAGCACCTTCGGGTTCGACAGCGACACGGCGAGGCCCTGCAGATAACGGGCGCGGCTCGACACATGGCGCGCGGGTGGCATGCCGACACCGGATGCCGTCGCCGCGATCCGGCGAAGCCGCCACCACGACCACAGCTGCCGCGCGCCGAGGATCACGAGATACACCGCGCCGGCCCACCGGATGACGTCGAACCACTCGGCCATCAGCAGCATCACCGACGTCATGCCGACCGCCGCGACGGTGACGAGCACGGTGAGCCCCGTGAGACACCCGACGAGCGTGGCGAAGCCCGATCCGAGCCCGCCCGACAGCGTCGCGGAGATGATCAGCGCCATGTTCGGCCCCGGCGTGATGGCCAGCAGCACGCACGTTGCGGCGAAGGCGGCGAGCACGGTCAGGCTCATTGCTGTTTCCTTGCGGAGGGGCACTCGTAGGTCGGGAGGCCCGAACCTCCGGTGCGGCTGCTGCGCCGCTCGAGCAGCACGACATCGTGCCACACGCCCGCGACCCTTCCCATTCTCTCGCGCGTCCCTACGATACGGAAGCCGCTGCGGCGAAAGAGCCCGATGCTGGCCACGTTGGCGGCCAGGGCATGCGCCTGCAGCGTCCAGAAGCCCTCGGTCTCCGACGCATCTATCAGATGCGCGACGAGCGCTGTGCCGACTCCGCGACCATGTGCTTCTCTTGCAACGTATACGCTGACCTCAGCGATGCCGGCCGCGCCTCAGGTGTCGGCAGCTCGTGTCAGCGAGGCCCACCCGACGATCGTCCCCTCCTGCCGCGCAACGGTCCGGCCGAACGGCAAGCGAGCCGTGTCCCAGCTCGTCCATGTCGGCGGCTCGGTCATGAAAGCCGCGAGACCGCCGGCGAGGCCTTCCGCGAAAATAGCGCGCACGCGGCCCCAATCGCTGCGCGACAGCGGCTCCAGGGTCAACGTCGTCATAGGTTTCCAGCTCCACGGCCGCACCCGGTTCGGATTCTATTGTACCGGGCCGTTCGAGGACGTGCATCATGGCGTCCCGGCTCTCTCAAAACTGGACAAGTCGATGGCAAAGAAACGCATGGTGCTCGAGATCGGCATGGGCACCGATATCCGGGGCTCCGACCCCACCAAGGCCGCCTGTCGTGCCCTGCGCGACGCGCTCTGGCACAACTCGCTCTCGATTGCGACGGCGCTCGGCAAGCCGCTCGAGGCCATGCAGGTCGACGTGCATATCGGCGTGCCGCGGCCCGAGACGGTCGACAAGGCCGAGGTGCTGAAGGTGCTGCCCTACGGCAAGGGCACGGTGACCGTGGTCGAGGGCGGGCTCGAGATCAGGAACGATGCCGGCACGGATTCCACGCTCATCGCCAACTGCTGCGCCATCGTCAGCCTCGACCTCTGAGGAGTCGTCCCATGCCCAAGACCCGCGTCATCCTCGAGCTCGGCACCGGCAACGACCTGCACGGCTCGGACTACACCAAGGCCGCGTTGCGTGCGGTGCAGGACGCCCTGCATCATTCATCGCTGGCGTTCATCCGGTCCCTGAAGGTCGACAAGAAGGCGATCGACGTCGAGGTGACCATCGGCGTGCAGCAGCCGTCGAAGGTCGACCTCGAGAAGGTCAAGGCCTCGCTGCCCGTCGGCAACGTCACCGTGAAGGCGGTGAAAGGCGGCCTCGACGTGGCCGACCCCGAGAATAACGACCCCGCCGTGATCGCCAGTGCCGCGATCGCCGTGCGGATCGACGTCTGACGGAGTGCCAGCCCATGACCACGGCAACGAAACGCGCCTACGTGACGGCGAGCGACGGAGTGCGCCTCTACACGGAGACGACCGGCGACGGCGACCCGATCGTCTTCGTGCACGAGTTCGCCGGCCACCACCTCTCGTGGGAGACGCAGGTCCGCTGGTTCTCGCGGCGCTACAAGTGCGTGACGTATCAGGCGCGCGGCTGGCCACCCTCGGACGTGCCGACGAATGTCGACAGCTATAGCCAGGCCCGCGCCGCCGACGACATCGCCGACGTCATCTCCGGCCTCGGGCTCGGTAAGGCCCATGTGGTGGGCCTGTCGATGGGGGCCACGGCGGCCATCGAGCTCGCGATCCGCCATCCGGGCAAGGCGCTGTCCATCGCGGCCGCTGGCGCCGGCACGGGCTCGACGCGCGATGCGGATAAGCTCGCCCGCTTCCGCCGCGAGGCCGAGGAGATGGCGCTGCGCATCGAGCGCGACGGCATCGCGGCACTGGGCGACGTGTATCTGGCGGGTCCGGCGCGCCAGCAGCTCGCTCGGAAAGATCCGCGCGGCCAGGCCGAGATGAAGCTGCAGTTCATCGAGGGCGCCTCCAAGGGCCGCGCCATGACGATGCGTGGCGTGCAGGCGCGGCGCGCCCCGTTCTTCGATCGCGAGGCGGAGCTGCGCGCCATCCGTGATCCCGTGCTCATCATCTGCGGCGACGAGGACGACGGCACGCTCGACGTCTCGGTGTTCATGAAGCGCGTCATCCCGCGTTGTGGTCTGATGGTGTTCCCGAAGACCGGGCACGGCATCAACCTGGAGGAGCCGGCGGGCTTCAACGCCGTCGTCGGTGACTTCATCCACGCCGTCGAGCGCGGACGCTGGGCCGAGAGCGTCTCGACTGCCGGCAAGGATTTCTCCCAGCTTCCGAAGAGCGGAAGGCGGCACCGCTGCGAGACTTTCGGCCCTCGTCCGCGCAGGAACGGAGGCTCGCCGCCCGCGTTCCC
>JBFWQN010000412.1:0-5198 GCA_050249405.1 Hyphomicrobiaceae bacterium
CCATCGAGGGCACGACCGAGCGGCTCGAGCAGGCGATCCGGGCCGCCTACCCCGACGTTCGCAAACTCTACATCGAGGTGCAGTCGGCAGACGGCTGGCGAGCCGCGAACGGTGCCGATGCCGCTCATCGGACCACCGTGTCTCCGACGTTTTCGCCGACCGCTGTCGCAGCCAAACCTGCGCCCGTCCCGGAACCAGGCCGGCACGCCGCCCGTCCCACGCTCGAATCGCGCCCGAAGAGTCGCAAGGGAAGAGCTGGAAGACGCCGCAAGTGATCGGCCAACCCGCGATAACTGATCGCAGAATCGGCCGAGCGAGCGGACTTGACATGGCCGTCCGCAGAGGCGCTTTATGTCATTTCAAAGGCAGACAGAATTCGTCTGTCGGCAAATGCTTGTCGATCAGCCGGTTGATTCTCAATTGATCGACCGTTGAACAGTTGGGGGATCGGCGCCGTGACGCACTCCAAGGCTGGCGGTGAGTTCCTCGCTCGCCGCAATAGGGCGACGGTCGCGCAACTGGCGCTGCCGACCATCCGTGATGTCCTGATCATCGAGGACGAGACGTTCGACGCCGACCGGCTGCGCGCTACGTTGCATGTCATCTTCGGGCGCTCCCTCGGTGTCAGGCGCGCCGCAACCATCGGCTCGGCCCTCGATTACGTCCTCGAACAGCCGCCCGAACTCGTCTTTCTCGATGATTACCTCAAGCCGAACGATACCGCGACGCTCACCATCCCATTCCTGCGGCGCGCAGGATACCAGGGTCCCATCGTCGTGATCAGCGGCGCCGTCGATCGCAAGCGCACGGCCGAGTTGAAGGCACTCGGTGCCAGCGAGTGCATCCACAAGGACGATCTCGACAGCGTGCGCATCCAGGAGGCGCTGGCACACGTATTCGGCGAGCCTTCGGCCGCCTGACCAGCGCCCACGCATACACCCGCGGTCTGCGCGGCCCGGCGACCGCGGCGAGGATCGGTGTCAGTTCGCGCCCAATTGTCCAGTGTCGCGTTGATATGCGCTCTGACCAAGTCGAGGGAGGGCGATTTCGCGCCCGGTGAGGTGCTCGGCTATCAGGTCGATCCGCTCGGCTGCTCGGCGTCTCATTCACGAACGGCGCCGTGGTGGCCTCGCCGCTGATCCATGGCGACGAGCCGCCGGTCTCTTGACGCTCTTGTTGTGGTCGCAAAATGGATTTCGATCGTCGGAAATGGTTCTGCCGGCGCCACGCTAGGCGTGTGGCCGGCAGAACATAGGCTTAGACGCCCCAATAGCCAGGCACGTTGTAGTGCTCGTGCGTGCGAGTCTCCCAGCTTCTGTCGCGCCATGAATCGTCGCTGAAGTCGGGTGCGTCCCTGAGCTGCTGCTCGGTGATGCCGGTGCGGTATCCGCCAAGTCGGGTATCGTACTTCAGCGCACCCCACGGCACCGGATAGTGGCTGTGACCCAAGCCCATGAAGCCGCCGAAGCTGATCACCGCATAGGCGACTCGGCCGGAAAGCTTCTCGATGATCAGGTGGTCGATCTCGCCGATGCTCGCATCGCCCGCGCCGTACACATCGGTGCCCTGGACGTCTTCGCTGGAGATCAATTGATGGTCGGGATGTGCGGTTGCCATTGGAACCTCCGGTGGTCGTGTTACTGTCAACAGAACGCGAACGCCCGTCGGCAGTTCCTTCCCGAGGTCACGGCCTGAGCACCACCTTCGCCGCGCTGATCCGGCCCGCATCGATGTCTTTGAAGGCGCCAGCGCCCTCCGCGAGTGGGCGCTCCTCGAGCCAGTCGAGCGCGCCGAGGCGGCCGGCCGCGATCGCAGCCACCGTCTCGCGGAAATCGACCATGGTGTAGCAATAGGTGCCGACCAACGTGATCTCCTGCAGTGTGATACGGCGGATGTCGATGCCGCCGCTGCCCGGCAGCAGGCCAATATGCACGATGCCGCCCCCAGCCTTTACGATGCGGCAGGCATGGGCCCTTGTCGCATCGGCACCGACCGCGTCGAGCACGAGATCGACGCTGTTGTCGGCGGGGCCCGACGCATCGCCGGGCGCGAATGCACGGAATGGACCTGCCTTCTCCACCGTCCGGCGACGCGCGGCATTGGGTTCGACGACGGCAATATCCGCAGTGCCGGACATCGCCAGCACGAGCGCCGCCCCTAATCCGATCGCGCCGCCGCCGATCACCGCCGCGCGCACGCTGGAGGCCGGCCGAGCCATCATGCCAAGCCCTTTGTTCACCGCGTGATAGGAGACCGCGATCGGCTCGGTGAGCGCTGCCGTAACGACGGACAGCCGGTCGGGTATTTCCACGACATTGGCTTCCGGCACCCGCACGAGTTCGGCGAAGGCGCCCGGGCGCGGCATCATCGAGAGGATCTGTCGCGCGCCGCAGAGGTGGCTGCGCCCGTCAAGGCAAAACGGGCACGACCCGCAGGTGACGAGCGGGTTGACCGTCACGCGGCGGCCGGCGCCCGGGCCCGTCGTGATCGTGCCGGCGGCTTCGTGCCCGAGGATCAGCGGCGCGGGACGGCGGGAATCGTGGCCGTGGTAGGCGTGCATGTCGGATCCGCAGATGCCGACCGCCTCGACCTTCACAATCACGTCGTCGTTGCCCGGCTCGGGATCGGGCTCGTCACGGAAGGTGAGGCTATTCGGGCCGGTGTAGACGAGGGCTTTCATGAGAGCGTGGCCTTTCGATGCGTCCCGGGGAGCCAGCAAGGTGCCGCGGACTAGCCCGCCTCGACCTTCAATAGCGTGCCGTTGACACCGACGACGCGAGCGTGCGCGCCCTCGGCGAGATCGGGCCCTTCGGCGGCCCACACCGTATCGCCGACCCGCACACGGCCACGGCCATCGCGGAATGCCTCTACGACCGTAACGCGGCGGCCGACATACTGGTTGGCCCGCGCATTGAGGTCGGGCACGTCCGAAGGCGCGCTCGCCCGGTTGCCGTAGCGGCGCATCCACCAGATGGTCGCTGCCGAGAGAGCCGCAAACAGCACGAGTTGGACGCCGATCGGCACGGCGAAGGGCGCCACGGCGCCTGCCGCCAGCATCAGCAGGCCGACCGCGCTCGCCGCTGCCCCGAACCAGATGAATTGGACGCCGGGAATGACAGTCTCGAGCACGAACAACAGGAGCCCCAAGAGGAACCAGTTCCAGGGCCCGAGGCTCAGGAGAAGATCGATCAGCGACTGCATGTGACTACCCGTCAGCTTCGCCTCGGGACGACGATCGCGGCGAAGCACGCGATCAACTCGGTGAGGAATCGCTAGTCGCGCTCGCCACTCGCGAACGGACTCGACGGGCCCCGGGGCGGCACGCTGGATCGTGGGCCGCCGCCTTGCCGCCCGCCACCGCCGCCACCCGGCGCACCGCCCTTCGGCGAGCTGCCGCCGAATGCTTCCCCCGTGATCTGCGCGAGGCCGGCGAGCGAGCCGATCACCGAGGAAGCCTCGAGTGGCATCATGATGATCTTCTGGTTCGGCGCCTTGGCGAGCGTCTCGAGCGCCTTCACATAGTTGTTGGCGACGAAGTAGTTGATCGCCTGCACGTTGCCGGCCGCAATCGCCTCTGAAACCATGCGCGTCGCCTCGGCCTCGGCCTTGGCGAAGCGCTCGCGCGCCTCGGCGTCCTTGAAAGCGGCCTCGCGGCGCCCTTCTGCCTCCAGCACGACTGCCTGCTTCTCGCCCTCGGCCTTGAGAATCGCCGCTTGCCGGAGGCCTTCCGACTCGAGGATCTGCGCGCGCTTGTCGCGCTCGGCCTTCATCTGGCGCGCCATGCTGTCGACGAGGTCGCGCGGCGGTGCAATGTCCTTGATCTCGATGCGGGTCACCTTGACACCCCAGGCCTCGGTCGCCGCATCGACGACCTGCAGCAACTTTGCGTTGATGACGTCGCGATTGGAGAGCAGCTCGTCGAGGTCCATCGAGCCCATCACCGTACGGATGTTGGTCATCGTCAGGTTGACGATCGACGGCTCGAGGGCGTCGACCTCGTAGGCCGACTTCGCGGCACTCAGTATCTGGAAGAAGGTCACGCCGTCGACGCGCACCATGGCATTGTCACGGGTGATGACGTCCTGGCTCGGGATGTCGATCACCTGCTCCTTCATGTTCATGCGGGCGCCGACCTGTTCCATCACCGGGAACAGGAAGTGCAGGCCGGGCGACAGCGTCCGCGTGTAGCGGCCGAAGGCTTCGACCGTGTAGTTGTACCCCTGCGGGACGACCTTGATGCTGGTCCACGCGACGGTAGCGATGAAGGCGATCAGAATGAGACCGAGGATCGAGCCTCCGGCTAGGTCAATCATGATGGAGCACCCCCTGCGTCGGAAAACTGCAGCCCCGAATATATAGTGTCCGCGGCCCGACGGGGGGAATGTTTTCAAAATTGCACGACTAACAGGAGCAAGACAGCGAGGCGCGATTGGCGATGCGACAGCATTGCGTCAGCAGACCGCCGGCTGGCACAGCCGCAGCTCGAATTTGAGATGTACCTTGGCGCGTGAGAAATCGAACTCGCGACCGTCGCTGCAGCGCACACGGCCTTCGACGGCTTCGCTGCCGGCCAGTTGGAACCGGCGGACAGCGACGATGTGATCGAGTTTGCACTGGCGCTCGCCCATAAGCTGCTGGGTCAGTATGGTACGCCACGTGTTGTCCTCGGCTTTCGGCTTGTCGCCTTCGCCGCCAGCCAGACGGGGCTTGAGTGCCAAAGCCGCAACGACCACGGCCGCCGCAGCGAGGAGTGTCAACGCGAGGTGCTTCTTCCTGATCATGGGGCAATCATATACCAACCTGCCCGTCGCGTTTTGACGCCGGTCAAATCGGCTGCCGATGGCGCACCGGAAGCTCTCCCGCGCGAGCCGGCTCTCAAACCCAGCCCTTGAGCTCCCGTCTGACCACCGTCTCGATCACGCCCATGCCGAGTTCGCTGTCGTTGAGGCAGGGAATGTGTGCGAACTTCTCGCCGCCACTGTGCAGGAAATTTTCGCCGGCCTCGCCTGCGATCTCCTCTAGCGTCTCCAGACAGTCCGAAACAAAGCCAGGATTGAAGATGGCGAGCCGCTTCACACCCTTCTTCGCCAGTTCCTCCACCGTTTTGTCGGTGTAGGGCTTCAGCCACTCCTCCGGCCCGAATCGCGACTGGAACGTGGTGATCAGCTTGTCCTTGTCCCAGCCGAGCCGTTCACGCA